>DAHVAA010000082.1 GCA_027314845.1 Thermoplasmata archaeon
GAGCCCGGTGGGCGGCGTGCCGCCCTTCGTCATCGAGTGGCTGATCGGCGGAACGGCGAGCGGGACCGGCTGGGACCACAACCTCACCGTGGGCAAGAGCGCGGGCTCCGTCACCGTCGTCGCGGCGATCAGCGACTCGGGCGGGGGCGCGAACCAGAGCTCCACGCTCACCGTGCATGTGAGCGCGGCGCCCACGAGCTCGACCAGTCCCAGCTCCGCCTCATCGGACCTCTGGGAGTATCTCGCCTTCGGGGCCTTCGCCCTCGCGGCCGTGCTGGCGGTCGCGCTCCTCCTCACGCTGCGACGCACGGAGCGCGAGCCCCGTCCGAAGCGCTGAGCCCGGCTGCACCCTGGCGGGACTAGACGCGGTCGTCCGTCTCCCGGCCCTCGCGCACCGCGGGGATGGCGATGGCCGCCGGGGTCGCGGAGCCCGCAACTCCAACGTCCCCGAGGACTCCCCCGCTCACGGCTCCCGCACCGCTCCCGGAAGTGGTCGTCGAGTTGAAGCAGAACATGTCCTTCATCGGAGGATTCACGCTCCAGTTGTCCATGGCCCCGTGCCCGATGCGGCCCAGGCCCAGCAGCCATTCGGTCGTCGTGAGGATGCTGTAGCTGTTGTAGTGGACCTGGGAGTAGTAGTCGTGGCAGGCGTACGGGCTCACCACCGCGGTGTAGATGTGGCCCCCGCCCACCGCGGTCCCGTTCGAGCTCTGGGTGTCGTTCTTGAGGCTCTCATCGTAGGTGATGATCCAGGCCACGTGCGAGTTCAGGTACGGTCGCTGGGTCAGCAGGGGGTTGAGCCAGTACTTCAGGGCCTGATCGCAGTAGTACAGCCCCGACTTCCAACAGGAGTTGGTCACGTTCGGAGCGAAGAACGCGTAGTCGGGCAGATTGCCTTGCTGGAGCATGCTGTCCCATTGCACGTAGGTGAGATCGTGCGCCCGGCAGTAGCTCTGGTTGTCCCAGATGTCGCTGTAAAAGACGAAGGGATTGTGGGCCGCCCGGTAGTTCGAGGAACTGTTCGGGTTGCAGAGCCGGCCCATCCCCTGCATGTAGGCATCCCAGGTCAGCGCCGGGGTGTGGTTCTTGATCAGATCGACGACGTTCGGGCGATTCATGACGTGGAGGTAGTTCGTCTCGATACCGGCCGTCGCGGCGAGATAGTTCGGGAACGAATAGTGGATCACGGAGTAGAACTGGGCGGCGACGGCGTAGTGGGGCCCGAGGTTTCGACCTTCGTAGGGGGTATTGTTGACCTTGTAGTAGGGCTGGTTCTCCATGAAGAGCACGTAGACGCGGCAGACCGGCGTGGGCGTTCCCTCCGCCTTCTGGCAGGGGGGTTCGGCCGCTACCAACGGGGCGCTCGTGGCCGCCCCGGCGTTCGAGAGGAACGCCCCGGCCGACGGCATCGCCATCACGATCGTCAGGATGACGACCCCGGTCACCAGCGCCCCTGTGAGCCCTCTCATCCTTCCGTTCCGTCCTGCGTACGTGATGCGTGTCCCGATAGACCCCCCGCGGGCCCGGAAGTTACGCAAGGGGTACGGGCGGAGCCCGATACATCATCATACAGATTATACCTCCGCTCCGGACCGAGGTGCCGGGAACCGTCCGAATAGTTTTGTGCGACCGTTGACACCTCGAATGAACTAACCGCAACGTGGGGGGGTCGAGCACGGAAGTTACCCTCGGAACGGGTCTGCGGCGGCGTCGAGGAGGTGTCCGGCTCTTATGCCCGCGCTGTTGACCCCCGCCCAGTCCATGACCACGTCGGTGCGCACCATCAACGGCGGTCACGCCAACGCGATCATCAGCCTCGGGCGCGGCACATCGGTGATGGTGGTCAGCACCATCCTGCTTCTTCTGTTCAACTTCATCGGACGAGTGGCCGTCGCACGCCACCTCAGCCTCGCGGAGTTCGGGGACTTCAGCCTCGCGATCTCGTTCACCGGATTGCTCGCGCTCCTCGCCCTGCTCGGGCTCCACCAGGCCATCGCTCGGACCCTCGCCCACGAGCCGGACCCCGGGATGCGCCTCAAGGTCGTCCGGCTCGGGATGACCGTCACGGTCATCGCCGGGGCGGTCTCGACGACGGCGGTCTACTTCCTGGCGCCCGACCTCGCCCTGCTGTTCAACCCGGGGGGGACCCCGGGGAACCTCGTCGACCTGACGCTCGTCTTCCAGCTGTTCTCGGTCACCCTGGCCATGTCGCTGGGAACGATGCTCCTCGCGGCGATCTTCCAGGGCTTCGAGAACGCCGCCCCGAACGCGTGGTTCTACCAGGTGGCCCAGCCCGCCGCGTTCGTCGTCTTCGTGCTGGTCTTCCTTTCCTTCCACCTGACGCTGTACCTGGCCAGCGTCGCATGGGTCCTCTCGAACGTGACGATGTTCGCTGGGATCGTCATCTACACCGTGTTCAAGCTCCCGGCGCGGCTTCCCCGGGTACCCATACCCGCGCGGCCGATCAAAGGGCTGTTCGGCCTGAGTATCGCCCTATGGGGCGTCACGACGATGCAGTTCGTCACGGCCTATGCCGACACTTTGATCCTGGGCGCGTTCTGGCCCGAAAGCAGCGTCGGCATCTACTCGGCGGCGTTGACCCTGGGGCGGCTCCTTCTCGCCGGGAGCGGAGCGGTGACGTTCATCTTCCTACCGGTGGCCGCCCGGCTGCACCGGGAGAACGACATGGACTCGCTCCGGCGGGTCTTCGTGACCTCGACCCGCTGGATCCTCGTGATCACGATGCCCCTGTTCTACCTCTTCGTGCTCATGCCCGGTCCCTCCTTGGACGCGGTCTACGGGTCGGCCTACCTGGCCGGTTCGGCCGCCCTCGCCATCGTGACGGTGGGGGCCTTCATCTCGGCCATCGTGGGGCCGGTCAACTCCTGCCTCGCCGGACTGGGGATGACCCGACAGCTGTTCCTCACGAGCGTCGCGGCGGCCACGACGAACATCGTGCTCAGCTTCGCGCTCATCCCCACGTACGGCCTGTTGGGGGGGTCGATCTCATGGGCGGTCGCCCGGGCGATCTATCCCTTGACCGGGCTGGTCGCCCTCTACGCGTCCCACCAGATCACCCCGTTCCGGCGCTCGCTCCTCGCACCGCTCGGGATCTCCCTGGCGGTCGGGGTACCGCTCTTCTACGTGCTCGGGCGGATCCCTCTGCCCTACTGGGCCGTGTACCCGCTCTTCTTCCTCGGCGTGGGCATCTTCCTCTTGGCGCTGTTCGCGACCCGGAGCATCGAGGAGGGGGATCTGGTGGCGTTCGAATACATCGAGGCGGCGATCGGGCGTTCCTTTCCGCGGGTGCACCGCCTCCTCGAGCGCGGGCTTCCCTCCGCCGTACCGACGCCGGAGGCTCCGCCGACGGCGTGAGCCGGATCGGTCCGGGGGGCTCGTCGATGGTGGAGGGTGGCGGTGGGCCGGCGGTCCGCGCCGACGCCCCGATCACGACCATCATCCCGCTCCCGCCCTCGTACCGTGGGGGGACGGAGGAGTACGCCTACCGCGTCGCGGTCCGCGTCGGCCGGGCGACCCCGGCCCGCATCCTCACGACTCGGGTCCGGTGGGGGCATGATCCCGTCCCGCTGCCCACCGAGGATCTTCCCATCGAGTACCTCCCCGGACACGAGGTCTTCCAACGGCCGGTGGTCAACGGGAGGGCGCTCGCCCGGGTGCGCGCTGCGGTCCGGGAATCCTCCTTGGTCCATCTTCACATGCCGTTCCCCCGAGTCGAGGCCCGGGTCGCCCGCTGGTGCTCGGAGTCGGGTGTACCGCTCGTGCTCACCTACCATATGGATGCGGACTTCGCCGGCGCCTCGGGAATCCCGGGCGCGGGGCTCGTCACGTGGGTCTACCGCCGGTGGTCTGCCGTTCCGGCGCTGCGCGGCGCGACGGCCGTTGTCTCGAACAGCCGCGGGTACGCCGAGGCGTCCGCGGTGCTCTCGAAATATCTCTCGAAGGTGCGCGTCATCTACAAGGGGGTCGACGTGGACCGCCTCGGGCTCGACGGGCCCGCCACGGACCCGGCCGAGCTGACGAGGCTCTTTCCGGAGTCGGGTCCCAGGGACCGCCGGGTCCTCTTCGTCGGCCGGATGGTCCCCTACAAGGGGCTGCGATACCTCCTCTCGGCGACAGAGACCCTGGTCCGGGAGGGACGTGGGGTGCAGCTCTACCTCGCCGGACGGGGACCCGAGCGACCTTCGCTCGAGCGCTGGGTCGCCCAACGGGGCCTGGCCGGTCGAGTCCACTTCCTGGGGTTCGTCCCCGACGATCGCCTCGGGCGGATGTACCGCGGAGCCGATGTCGTCGCCTGCCCATCGACCAGCCTCATGGAGTCCACCGCGACCTGCCTCGAGGAGGCGGCGGCCTTCGGTGTCCCCATCCTGGGCTCGGCGCTCCCCGGCGCGGACGAGAGCCTCCCGAACGACGGGGTCCACGGGCTCCTGGTCGCCCCGAAGGATGCCCGGGCGGTCGCGGGAGGCCTGCGGACCCTCCTCGATCATCCCCCGCCCCGCGGCACCGCCCGCTTCCGTAGCTGGAACGAGACCGCCGACGAGTACCTGGCGCTCTTTCGGGAGCTCCGCGAAGAACGCGGCCCAAGCCGCCGTACGGGGCCGTGAGCTCGAACCGCGGTCGTGCGCATAGGGACAGACGGATGCGTGTGCGGACGATATGCGGAGATATACGCGGGAATACGTGGGCCTGCGGTCAGAGCGTGCGAGGAAGAGCGTCGAGATACCCGCTCTGGCCAACATTTATCATCCGCGCTCAGGTCCGTCCCATCCCCGCACCGGGTGTGGGAAGGTATCCATGGCATCTCCATCCCCCCGCGTCGTTGAGTTTGGCCCCGCGGGGGGACTCGATTGGCTGCGCCAGCTGGACGCGATCGTCGTCCTGCCGACCCTGAACGAGAAGGACGGGCTCGCGCAGACGTTCTCGAAGATCCCCCTCACCTCGCTCGCGCGCGAAGGTCACCGTGTCGGCGCGGTCATCATCGATGGAGGGTCCACCGACGGCACGCTCGACGTGGCCCGTGGGCTGGGTCTGACCATCCTCCATCAATCCACCCGGGGCAAAGGCATGGCGGTCCGGGAAGCGCTCCGGTGGGTGGACTCCCTCGGGGTCCCGTTCGCCCTGGTCATGGACGCGGACTGCACCTATCCACCGGAGATGATCGGGCCGAGCCTGACGCTCCTCAAGGCCGGAGGACAGCTCGTGGTCGGGGTGCGGAACCCGGTCCAGATCGGTCCTCTCGGGGCGCGCGACATCGTGCACCGGGTCGGTAACGCGCTCCTGAACTGGATGGCTTCGAATGCCACGGGGCAGTCGATCCTCGACCTCTGCAGTGGCTTCTACGCCCTCGACCTCCGCACGGGCCTCACCGGAGGTCTTACGGCCGCCGGCTTCGAGATCGAGTCGGAGCTCTTCATCAAGGCGCATCGGGCGGGCCTCCGCGTGGTGCAGATCCCGATCGCCTACCGCAGCCGGGTCGGCGAGGCCAAGCTGCGGGCCTTCCACGACGGAGCTCGCATCTTCGTGGCCATCCTGCGTGCGGGTCGGGCGACCCCCCCGGGGATCGCCGAGACCCCCCACGGGAAGAGCCCCCTCGTCCGCGAGCTCCTCTCGGCCTGCTTCGTCCACGGCAGCCGCGAGCTGATCCTTCTCACGCACCCGGATCGGATGTCGGAGGCGAACCGCCTGGTGACCGAGCTGGAGGGAAGCTCGTTCGGGCACGCGCGGATCGTCCCGACCTGGAGCCCGACGCCGATCTCTCGAGGAGAGACGCCGGGATCCGCCCTCTGGCCCGGCATCGCCGTCCTCACGCTCGGCGCCTCGGAGCGGGGCGCGCCCGATTCGGGCCCGATGGCGATGTACCTCCCCAACACACGGCGTGCCATCCGCTTGGACTTCGACCCGGAGCTCCTCTCGGGATCGCAGGGGAAGCCCGAACCTGAGCACGACCCGCGGGACGCTCGGTCCGGCGGTCGACGGGAGCTCTCACGGACGACACGCTATCTTCGATCGATCTCCACCCTCGGCTCGACGCTCGATGCGAGCGGCTTCGAGAAGGAGATGCTCCTTCACGGCGCGAACGGTCTCAAGGGCACCAAGCTCCGGACGACCGACCTGCCGGTTTCCTCCGAACCCTCCTACCCCTTCGGGGCGTCGGAGGATCGGAGCACCTCGTGAACGAAGGCGGGCCCCGCGCCAGGACGCGAGACCCCGGGGCCGGCACCGGTTAGGGACCTAGCGAAACGTGAGCGCGGTCGTCCACGTGGACGCAGAGAATAAGAACCTCCATTCGTGAGGCTAAAGGTAGAGATCGGACCCGGAGCATGCGATGACCCACCACGGATTCTGTATCTGGCTCACTGGGCTGCCCTCCGCCGGAAAGACGACCATTGCCCAGGCGCTCGCCCCGGAGCTCAAGTCCCGGGGCTGGAACGTCGAGCTGCTGGACGGCGACGAGGTGCGCAAGGGGCTCAGCGCCGACCTCGGGTTCGACCGGGCGGCCCGGGAGTCCCACGCGCGCCGGGTGAGCTTCGTCGCCAAGCTCCTGGCGCGCAACGGCGCGATCCCGATCGTCGCCCTGATCTCCCCCTACAAGACCTCCCGCGCGCGGGCCCGGGAGGAGATCGGCGCGTTCATCGAGGTCCATGTCACGACGCCGCTCGAGGTCTGCGAGCAGCGGGACGTCAAGGGGCTCTACAAGAGGGCCCGGATGGGCGAGATCAAGGAGATGACGGGCGTCGACGACCCCTACGAGCCCCCCGAGAGCCCCGAGATCCGGGTGACCACGGTGGGCCGAACCCCCCAAGATTCCGCGCTCTCGATCATTGGGGAACTGGAACGGCTGGGCTACCTCAGGGTCCCCGCGGGCCGAACCCCCGGGGTGGACGCCGAGGGCGGGTCAGCCGGGGTTCCCGGCACGTTCGCGAAGTAGGATCGGCCCGATCG
>DAHVAA010000083.1 GCA_027314845.1 Thermoplasmata archaeon
GAGCGTCCTCGGCGAGGGAATCCTCGAGTCGCCGGAGGCGGCCGAGCCGTTCGCCAGCCATCTGCGCCACCGCTTCGCGTCGCGCCACGTGCTCTTCCGGGTCGGGGCCGGCGATCCGTCCGCGCGGAACCGGATCGTGAACGCGCTCCTCGAGCATCAGCGCTCGGTCGAGCTCGTTGACGAACAGGGGACGACCCCCCGGGGCCACCGCCGACCCCGCGATGCGCTGGCGGCCCGCTCGATCGCGCAGACCCCGGGCCACTCGGTCCGGGCGCCGCTCGAGAGCACGATCACCCCGGGCGAGGTGTCGAACCTGCAGCGGTTGAGCCGGGAGGGCAGCGGCGGACGGGTGACGATCTCCCGTACGTCGGCCCACCGCGTCCTGCGCGGGGAGATCACCTTGGCCGAGGCCCTGGACGAGGCGACGGCCCGCTTGCTCCCACCGGCCCCGACCCCGGGCCGACGGGCGCCCCAGTCCGAACCGCTATAATCCGAGCCGGGGTCGCCGACACGTGGTGCTTCCCCCCGAGACCGAACGGCGGGTGCGTCGCCTGGCCCTGGAGAACGCGGTCGCGCACGACGGCGCGGCCCAGACCGGGCCCGTGCTCTCCCGACTCCTCGCGACCGAACCGACGCTACGCCCCCACGCCGCGGAGCTCCGCGCGCTCGTTTCCTCCATCGTGGCGGAGATCCGCGGCGTCCCCGTCGCGGAGCTCGACGACCGCCTCGCGGCGCTCGGCGGGCCCGAGCCCGAGCGCCCGAAGGAGAGCCGGACGGCTCCCGAGGGGTTCCCCGAGCTCCTCGGCGCGGTACCGGGTCAGGTCGTCCTGCGGTTGGCCCCGTTCCCGAGCGGGGCGCTCCACATCGGGAACGGACGGATGCTCTTCGTGAACCCGTACTACCGGGAGCGGTACCACGGCCGGCTCCTGCTCGTCTTCGACGACACGATCGGTTCGGAGACGAAGCGGGTCGAGACGGAGTTCTTCGACCTCATCCGGGGCGACCTCGAACTGGCGGGGGTCCACCCGGATGCGGTCTACTACAAGTCGGACCGCATCGCGCGCCAGTACCCCTGGGCCGTCCGGGTGATCGAGAAAGGGGGCGCCTACGTCTGTCGCTGCCCGGCCGAGATCCTGCGAGAGAACCGCGCCGCGGGGCGGGCGTGCCCCGAGCGCGCCCAGACCGTCGCCGAGACGCAGGAGGAGTGGGAGAAGATGCTGAACGGCGGGTACGCGGAGGGGGAAGCGGTCCTCCGGCTGCGGACCAGCCTCACCGACCCCGACCCCGCCTTCCGCGACCGGGTGCTCTTCCGCATCAGCGAGCAGGAACATCCCCGGGTCGGCCACACCTACCGGGTCTGGCCGCTCCTCGAGTTCTCCTGGGCGGTGGACGACATCGAGCTCGGGGTCACGCACGTGCTCCGGGGGAAGGACCTCGTGATGGAGGACCGCATGCAGCAGTACATCTGGCAGCTCCTCGGGATCCCGGCGCCGCCGTTCCTCCACTGGGGGATGCTGCGCGTCCGCGAGGCGAAGGTCTCGAAGAGCAAGTCGTACGCCGAGGTCAAGTCCGGTATGTATGACGGGTGGGCCGACCCCCGGACCTGGTCGCTCCGTTCGCTCGACCGGCGCGGGGTCTCGATGGCCGCGCTCCGCGAGTTCACCCTCTCGTTCGGACTCTCCCTCGCCGACATCGAGGTCCCGGCCGAGACGCTCTATGCGGAGAACCGCAAGCTGATCGATGGGACGACGGTCCGCCGCTCGTTCGTCGCGGACCCGGTCCGCCTCACCGTCGAGGGCTACCCGTTCGACCTCGCCTCGGTGGCGCTGCCGAACCACCCCGACCGGGCGGAGCTCGGCGTGCGCACCGCCTTCGCCGGCCCGACGTTCTACCTGGCGCGGAGCGACGTCGAGCGGTTCGCGGGCCAGGAGGTACGGTTGAAGGACCTCGTGAACCTCTCGCTCCCGACGGAGCTCCCGGAGCCGGGCGGGACGCTGCGCGCCACGTTCACGAGCCGGGAGAACCGCAAACTGCCCCGCCTCCAGTGGGTGGGCGAGCGGGAGGCGGTCCCGGTCGACCTTCTCGGCATCGACGGCCAGCACACGGCCGGGATCGGGGAGGCCGCCCTCCGGGCCTCCCGCCCGCGGGAGACCTTCCAGTTCGAGCGGGTCGGTTTCGTGCGCGTCGAGGACGGCGGCGGCGCCGGCGCGGGCCCGCTCAAGGTCGTCTACGGCCATCCCTAGCCCGGGCGAAACGTTAGTAGGCTTTGGGACCGCTCCCGAGCACGCGGAGGAGAGAAGGGATGAAGTTCCTGCACACCTCGATCACGGTCCGACGGATGGACGAGAGCCTCGCGTTCTACACGGAGATCCTCGGGCTCGAGTTCGAGCGCCGCCGCGCGATACCGGAGAACCACGCGGAGATCGCCTTCGTCCGCGACCCGGCTTCGGGCGCGCGGGTCGAGCTCACGCACTGGGACGGCAAGGAGGCGTTCGACGCCGGGGAGCAGCTCGACCACCTCGCCTTCGAGGTCCCGGACCTCGATGGGTTCCTCGCCCGGGTCCGCGCGAAGGGCGTACGGGTGGCGAAGGAACCGTACCGCCTCTCGGGGGGATCGGCCCGGATCGCGTTCCTCCTCGACCCGAACGACGTCTGGATCGAGCTCATCGAGCCCGCGTCGGGAAGCGCCTGACGGACCGATCGTGTCCGGCGCCCTCGAACCGGCGGTCGCCTCGGCCCGACGGCGGGCGCTCCTCGCGGTCTTCTCGTCGACGTTCTTCGTTCGGTTCGCCTTCGGAATCACGACCGCGGTCTTCGCGAGCTACATCACCCGTTCGACCGCCGGGATCGGCCAGGGCGAGGCCGGGGTCGTCGGGATCGTCAGCGCCATGGCGCCCATCGGCGAGTTCGCGACCGTCCTGCTCTCGGGAGCGGTCGCGGACCGGTACGGACGGTTCCCGGTCCTGTTCGCCGGTATCGGGGGGTCGGCGGTGCTCTTTGCGCTGAAGGCCACGACCCGCGCGCCGCTCGCGCTCGGCACCCTCAACCTCCTCTTCGGGGTCGCGAGCGGGGCGATCCTCGCCGCGAGCCTCGCCCTCATCGGCGACTGGTCGGGCCCCCACGAGCGCGGCTTCGAGATGGGTCGGTTCGATGCGATGAACCTCTTCGGCTGGGTCGGGGGGTTCGCCTTCGGGTTCGCGGCCCTCGGGCTGGTCCCCAACTCCGCGCTCTGGTTCGTCTTCGTCGTCGGGGCCGTCGTGCTCGCGATCGGCCTCTACTCGGCCCGCGCTCTGGTCCGGGGCCTCCCCGCCCACGCGGCCGGCGGGGACTACGTCTTTCGCGACGTCCTGCGGCACGTCTTCCGGCGCAGCGTCCTCCTCGTCACGCTCCCCTGGCTCGTCATCTACATGCTCATCGGCACCGCGCTCATCTTCCTCGGCTCCGCTGCCGGCGGCATCGGGATCCCGACGGAGCTCCTCGCCGGCGTCATCGCGGTCGGGGGCCTCGTGCTGGTGGTCACCCAGCCCTATTTCGGCCGGCTCTCCGACCGCTTCGGCCGGACCCGGCTCATGACGGTCGGGGCCATCGGGTTCGCTTCGCTGATGGTCTTCGCGTCGCTCGTCGTCGCCTTCGGCCCGCGGATCGAGCTCCTGGTCGGCCTCGGCCTGAGCGTCCCCGCCGCCCTCGCGTACGGACCGGCCGCGCTCGCGGCGCTCGCCGACCTCTCCGTCGAAATCAGCCGCGCGACGACGATGGCGATCTACTCCCTCGCCATCAGCGCGGGGATGGTCCTCGGGCTGGTCGCCTCGACCGGTCTGTTCGAGCTCTTCGGGAACCCGGGCCTCTACATCTTTTTCGGCTCGATCGCGGCGGCCCTGGTCGGGCTCACGATCCTGCGGTACCGGGAAGTCGTCCCCCGTCCGGAGGACGCGGTCAAGACTCCGGTTCGATGACGATGTGCCGCAACATCGGGTAGCGCTCCTTCAGCGACTGCCCGACCTCATCGACCGCCCGCTCGATCTGGTCGGTCGTGAGCCCATCCCGGAAGTTGATCCGCAGGGCGAGGAGCGCGTCCTCGGGTCCGAGGATCATCGACTGCAGGCTGCGGACCCGCGCGACGCGGGCGTCGTGCTCCACGAGGCCCAAGATCTCCCGGGCGACCCCGGGATCGAGCGCTCGCCCGATGAGGTACTCCCGACTCTCCGCGGTCAGGACAAAGCCGGTCGCGACCAGGAAGAACCCCTCGAGGATCGCGGTCAGCCCGTCGACGTAGTCGAGCCCGGTCCGGTAGACGACCGTGAGCCCCCCGACCGCGACGGCGCAGCCGGCGATCGTGACGAGGTCCTGGTAGAAGATCGACTTGAGCCCCTGGTTCGCCGACTCGAGGAGCGCGCGGAGCGTCTGGCGACCGATCCGCAGCTCGCGCAGCGTGATCGAGATGCCGCCGATACTGACGAGGAGCGAGACCACGACGACCGCGAGCGCGGCGCCGATGTGGGAGATCGGCTTCGGGGCGAGCGCCTGGTCGAAGCCCGCGACGATCGCGATGATCCCTGCGGTGGTGAACGTGACGAGGATCGAGACGAACGCCCAGAAGAACCGCTCCTTCCCTCGGCCGAAGGGGTAGAGGTAGTCGGCCGGTAGGCGGGAGAGATAGAGCCCCCACAAAAGGAGCGCGGAGCCGACCAGGTCGGTGATGGTATAGATCGCCTGGGCGAGGACGGCGTCGCTGTTCGACAGGCGGGCGATGACCAGGTTCGCCACGAACAGCAGCGCGTTGAGCACGACGGTTGCGATGATGACGACCTGGGGACGCATCGACCCGGGGGATCCCGTTCCTACCGCCTCCGTGCTACGGGGAGTCGGGGGATAAATCCTCGGCCCGGGGGCGGCCCACCGGTCGAGGAGACCAACTGTTAAATCGCGCGAGCCGGTGCTCGGCCCCGAGGTCCTCGCATGAGCGAGTCCAGCGTCCGCTCCGTTCCGGCGTCCACCGCCCCCGGTGGGCCCCCCGCGTCCCCGCGCCGATTCCCCCGACCCGCGCTGTCCCGGCTCGGGCTGACCCCCGGCAAGCGCACCCGACTGAAGCGCCTCCTCTACGACCACGGCCCGGGCGGTGGGACGCTGCTCGTCCTTCCGATCGACCAGGGGCTCGAACATGGCCCGATCGATTTCTTCTCGAACCCGGAGTCGCTGGACCCCCGCTACCAGTACGAGCTGGCCCGCGAGGGGAAGTTCAGCGCGATCGCCCTCCACATCGGTCTCGCGGAGAAGTACGGCCACGAGTTCGCGGGGGACGTCCCGCTCATTCTGAAGCTGAACGGCAAGACCACCATCCCGTCGGACAGCCAGGCGTTCAGCCCGCTCACCGGGACCGTCGAGGACGCGGTCCGGCTGGGGGCCGACGCGGTCGGCTACACGGTCTACGTCGGCTCGCCCGCGCAGGACCGGGACTTTCGCCAGTTCCTGGAGGTGCGTCGGGAGGCCGACCGGTTCGGGATGCCCGTGGTCGTCTGGGCGTACCCCCGCGGGGAGGCCGTCGCGAAGAAGGGCGGGAAGGAGAGCCTCTACGCCATCGACTACGCGGCCCGGGTCGCCCTCGAGCTCGGCGCCGACATCGTGAAGGTGAACTATCCGGTCGCCTCCGAGAAGGACGCGGAGAGCCCGCCTCCCTACAACTCGCTCCGGCTCTCGCCGGGGGACGCCTTCCGCAAGGTCGTGGAGAGCGCCGGCCGCACCCTCGTGCTGGTCTCGGGAGGCGAGAAGGTCGGCGACGCGGAGCTGCTCGCGAAGGTCCGTGCCTCGATGGACGCCGGCGCGACCGGGATCATCTTCGGCCGCAACCTCTGGCAGCGCCCCCGGGCGGAGGCGCTCCGCCTAACCCGCGAGCTGCATGGGATCTTCCGAGAGTACGCCCAGCCGCCGGCCTAGGGCGTCCCTCCGGCGCCTCGTGCTGGTCGTCGGCGACGACCACCCGAAGCGCTGCACGGGACGGCGCCTTCTGCACCGCAGGCTCGCCGACCCGTACCGCCGGACGCCCGCGTGGGGCTTCCCGCCGCTCGTCCTGGACCCGTTCGCCCCCGCGCCCCTCTCGGCGCGGGACCGGGCGATCGCCGCGCGCGGGGGTCTCCTCGCGATCGACTGTTCCTGGAACCGGCTGTCGGAACGCGGGTCGTTCGGGACCTCGGAGCGCGGCGTTCCGCGGGCCGGCGCCCACCGCCGCCTGCCGCTCCTGCTCGCGGCGAACCCGCAACATTACGGCCGGGTGGGCGAGCTCAACACGGCGGAAGCGCTCGCGGCGGCGCTCTACCTGCTCGGCGAGCCAGGATCGGCCCGGGCGATGCTGGCGGGGTTCCCCGGCGGAGCGGCGTTCTTCGAGATCAATCGCGAACGCCTGGAGGCCTACCGCCGGGCCCGGACGGCCCCCTCGGTCCGCGCCGAGGAACGGCGGTTGTTCGGAGGGGGATAGGCGCGCGGAGCCCGTCCCCGCTCGCGGTTCGGGTCGAACGCCTCGAACGGCGCAGGGGTTCACGCGAGGTCGTCCGCGTACGTCTGCCCTTCGGACGGCAGATGCTCGATCCGTAGGTCCTTCACGCCCTCGAGCCGCCGGCCGAGGGGCACGATCGCCACGATGACCCCGCCGTAACGTTCGTAGATCCGGGTCGTGTGCAGCGTAAGGCACCGCCCGTCTTAGTGCGGGCGGCCGACCACGTCCGGGTCGTGCCCCCGGAGGAGGACCTCGAGGTGCGTCCCCGTTAGGAACTCCGAGAGCGCCCGGGCGCCCCAGGAGGGGGCGGCGCCGCGACGGAGGCGGGAGGCGTCACACTCGGCCCAGACGACCTCGGAGAGGCGGTCGTCATCCATCGCCTCGAAGGCGGTACGCCAGGACCCGGACGGCAGGGTGCGGGGGAAC
>DAHVAA010000084.1 GCA_027314845.1 Thermoplasmata archaeon
GGCGTGAAGCGCCGCTCGCAACTTCTGCGCGTTCGCAAGGTCGTAGAAGCTGTGGGCTCCCTCGACGAACCCCGGCGTGAGCTCCGGGTGGATGACCGAGCCGCTCGCGATCACGAGGATGTCGTAGGGGAGCTCCTTCCCGCCCTTCAACATCACCTTGTGCGCCGGGGGGTCGACCTTCTCGACCTCGCCCTTCACGAGCTGGATCGAGCGGTGGAGCAGCGCGCTCTCGTCACGCCGCGTCTCTTCCGGACGCATTTTTTCGAAGACGACCATGAGATAACCGGGCTGGTAGGCATGGATCCCTTCCCGATCCACGAGCTGGATCTGCACTTGGCCGCTCGCGACCTCGACCTCGAGCGCCTTGCGAATCCGGTTCGCCGCCGTCGTTCCGCCGATCCCGCCCCCCAGCACCAACACTCGCTTCGTCACTTTCGTTCCTCCTTTCGTTCTCTTTACTCGTGAGTCTTCCGTATCACGTACCGGTCGTATCCGGACTCGGCGCGGACTTCGATCAACTGATGCTTCGCCTTCTCGAGCCACATCGGCACGTCCCGGCGCGACCCCTCGTCGCTCGAGAGCAGCTCGAACTCGGTCCCGACCGGCTCCTCTTTGATCACTCGAACGAGTTCCATCAGAGGACCGGGGCACCAGCTCCCTCGCGCGTCGACGATCATGCGCTTTCCGGCCTCCGAAGTCGCGTCGGCCGGCGCCGCGCCCGCCTCGCTCATATGAAATACGTCACGTTCGCCGACCGGGTCCGGTCGACGAAAGTGGCCACCCCCGTCACGCTTTCCACGATCGGGTCGAGGTCCGCCTTCGAGAGCCCCAGGATCTCCATCGATTGGGAGCACGCGTAGATGTGGAGCTCCCCGAGCGTCCTCGCCATCTCAAGGATCGCCTTCCAGTTCGGAGCGCCCTTGGCTCGGAGCGCGGTCGCGAGGCGGTCCCCCGCCTCCCCGTGGCCGGGACTGACCGACGAAGACGCCGGTCCCCCCGCCTTTCGGAACGCCTCGAGACCCCAGTAGCTCGCGAAGACGTCCACGCGCATGCCCATCGCGATCGCCCCGCTCACGAGGGTCGCGAAAGGAAGGAGTTTGTCGGCCGCGCTCTCGGTGAGGACGACCGCCATCTGATCCGCGGGAGGGACCGCTTCGTCCGTCATGTGCGGTCCCTCCCCGGCCCGCGCCCTTCAGATGAAGAGCGTGAGCGCGTCCGGTCGGGATGCGAGCTCGAGGTAGGTGCTCGCGCCGATGATGTCGTCGACCTCACCGACGAGGTTCGAGCGGGTGAGCCCGAACATGTCCATGGTCGGCGAGCAGGCGTGGATGTGGACCCCCGCTGCCTTCGCCTGCTGCATGAACTGCTCGACGGTGGGGAACTTCGCCGCGATCGCTTTCTGCATCTCCGGCGGGAAGACGTCCATCGACTTCTTCCGGCCTTCGGGCGTGAGGAGCTGCATCCCCCAGAAAGTGAAGTACATGTGCGAATCCATGCCCAGGGCCCGGGCCGTCGTGGCCAGGATCAGGGACGGGTACGCCATGTCCGCGCCGCCCTTCGAGACGACGAGAATGAGGGACTTCTTCCCCTCTCGCTTGGCCTGTTCCACCGTTTCCGTCGCCTTCGTCGCCGCTGCTCCTCCGCTCATGATCCCTTCGTTTTCCTCCGTTTCCTTTACTTGTGCTCGAGCACGAATCGATAGGTGCCGGCGTCCTCCGTGTTCTCCCTCAACGGATGTCCCGTCCGCTTCGAGAACGCCACGAAATCCGACGGGGCCGCCGGGTCGTCGGCAAGGACTTCGAGCAGCTCCCCCGTCTTCAGCGTCTCCATCATCGAGCTCGCCTTGAGGATCGGCATCGGACAGAAGAGCCCCCGCGCGTCAAGCTGCGTCTTCGGATGCACCGCGGACATTGTGAGAAACCTTCGCACGGCCATGTGGGGGTGGCTATTTTGACTTTACGATTGTCCAAGGATAAGACGCACCGTCATCCCGTCTTCTCGGACCGCGCGGGCTCCCCCATCGAAAGTTCGCTCCGGTCGAGGATCGCGGCCTTGGGGATCGTGAGGACGTTGCGGTACGCCGGGAAGAGGTCGGCGCCGTACCGTTCCGCGAGAAGCGGGTTCTCCGCCGAGAAGGCGACCTCGCCCAGCGCGAGGAACTCGTCGTCCTCCCGGAGCAGGATCCCGGCGACGCGGAAGACCGGTCCCGGGAGCCGCTCGGGTCGGTCGGGGAACTCCAGCGGATTCGGGTCTCGATAGCGGACACAGATGACGCGGACCTCGGCCGGGCCCGGAGAAACCTGCTTCCCCGGTTCGGTCGCCCCGGGGCCGTCCCTCATCGGAAGAGGGACGAACGGAACGCGCGGGCTGTCGTCGCTCATGGTAGTTGGACCACCACTTCGGCGTCCATGACGGCGTCGACCAGCGCTACCGCCGACACGACCTGTACCGCGGGGGAGGGCGGGAGCCGCAGGCCTCGCCCTTTCGCGTCGTCCTCGAGGACCCAACGGACCGAAGGGACCGCAGGCGCGGCTTGCTCGAGGGGGACCTCGGAGTCATAACTCGCGCTGCCGAGCAGGACCTCCACGACCCTCTTCCCCTGTTGCGCCCACTTTCGACGAAGGGTGGTGAGCACCGCCGCTTCTTCGACGGCGAGCGGTGCCGTACGGACCACCAACACCCCGGCCCGAGGGAGCCCCTGCGTCATAACGGCACCACCCGGCTCGCGCGGAGCACCCACTCCGCCGCCTCCTCGTCCCCGACCGGCTGGAGCGGGAGCCCCTCGAGGAGCGCTTCCCAGGGGATCGACCGGCGGGCCAGCGAGGGAAGGTGGACGAGCGCCGGTCGGTCGTTCGCCACGATCCCCGCGAGACTCTTCGAGAGCGGCGGCGCGTACCGGTACGCCTCCTGCCCCCCGACCAGGGCGCGAACGCCGTCCGCGATGAATAGCCACCGTACCGGGAGGTCCAGGGCGGTCGACATCGCTGCCAGTCGGATCCCCTCGGACAAATGGACGGTCGAGTGCGGGGTCGACCGGACCCAGAGCAGGACGGGCCGCTCGGGCTCCGTCACAGCTCCTCCGTGAAGGAGAGGAAGCGGTCGGCGGACCGGAGCAGCTCGCTCAGGTCCTCGAGCGTTCCGCTCCGCGCGTTCGCGATCAGGGCCGTGTCGTCCAAGCCGCGGAATCTTGCGCAGGTGCTGCAGCTCACGACCTCGGCACTCGGGGGCAAGCGCGCGAAGCGGCCCACAACGCCTTCCTCGGGCGCCTTCAGCAGCGCCCGGCTCGCGCAGTAGACGCCGTCCGCGAGCAGGAAGACCGTGACCCGTCGCCCGGTCCGGGTCGCGGCCTCTGCGAGGGATACCGCGGTCTCGGCCGCCCGGTGTTGGACCGGAGAGGTGAAGATGAGAAGGCCGAGGTGGCCGCTCACGGGGCGCCCGACCCCGCGAACACCCTCCAGCCCGCCCGGGTGCAGAGATAGGTCCGGCCGTTGATCCGCACGACCCCACCGAGGTCAACGGAGCTGTCGTAGAACAACTTGTGAAGGATCGCGAGGTCGCTGGGCTCGGTCACGGCGGGCGCCGACTCCATCGTTTCGGCCTCGAACGGGTCCCCGACGCGGCGCAGGATCGCGACCGCGCGGGCCGGTCCCGAGCGGCTCGGCTCACCCACGGGTCGTCGACTCCTGCGCTCGCCCCGGGACATCGGGCGCGCCCTTCGATCCCCGCGCGGCGCGCATCCGGTCGAGGAGGAGCCGGACTCGCTCGGCGACCAGTCGTGTCTCGGGCGAGCGGAACTCCTCGATCCGGCCCGCGTCCGCGAGCGCGGGGAGGCCCGGCGCAATCGGGAGGCTTCCGAGGAACGGGATGCCCATGCGCGAGGCGTACTCGGGTCCGCGGGACGGCCCGAACAGGTCGATCCGGTCGCCGTGCGGGCAGGTGAGATACGCCATGTTCTCGATCAAGCCGAGGAGCGGCGCGGCGAACGTCTTCGCCATCGCGGAAGACTTGGCGACCACTTCGGCCGATAGCTCGGTGGGCGCAGTGACTACCACCACGCCGTCCGGGTCCAAGGATTGAAAGACGGTCATCGGCGCGTCGCTGGTTCCGGGAGGAAGGTCGACGACGAGATAGTCGAGCTCGGGCCACGCGGTATCCTTGAAGAGACCGCGGATGGCGCTGTTGATCATCGGCCCCCGCCAGATGAGCGGGATCTGGGTCGAGGCGGTCACTGCCGCCATCGACATGACGTAGACACCCCCCTTCGAGCGCAACGGTTCGATGTGGACGCCGTCCGCGGAGAGGCGTGGCACTTCCGTGACCCCGAAGACCCGCGCGATCGAAGGGCCGGTGATGTCCGCGTCGAGCACGCCGACACGGGCGCCGGCGCGGGCCAACTCGCTCGCGAGGATGGCGGTGACGTAGGTCTTGCCAACCCCCCCTTTGCCCGAAAGGACCGCGAGGACCGAGCGGACCCGCGTGCGTTCGAGGCGGCCGATCCCGAAGCTCGCGTCGGGCGCCGGTGCCTTCGCCGGAGGCACCGGGGCCATCGGGAGCGCGGTCGGCACCTCTTCTCCCGGGGGCGATGCCATCGACATCGTCCAGTCGACGGGGCTACGTAATCCCTTGTATCGGTCCATTCGCCCGAGAACTTATTTCGGGGCGTGAGGTAGGGACCTTGGCGGCCGCGCACCGCGCGGCGGCGGAGGACGAGCGAGGATGTCGCAAGTAGCGTTCGGGTGCAGTTCGTTGGGATTCCCGTGCGAATGGGCGACGCGGGGCAGCACCCCGCAGGAAATCGTCGAACGGGTCCGCGAGCACGCGCGGTGCGCCCACAAGATGACGGACCTGTCCCCGGACGTCATTCAACGGGTCGAGTCGGCGATCCGCCCGGCGTGAGCGGGTAGGCGTTCGTCGCATGGCGGGAAAGGTTCCTCTCTCCGAGCAGCTCGGCGCGGACGCCTTCGACACGGACTCCACGACTCATCTGACGCTCTCGGACCCCGCGCTCTGCCAGAGCTGCCGGGAGAAGCCGTGCATTCGGGTCTGCCCGGCAGAGGTCTACTCCTGGGATTCCGACCGTCTTCGCATTCGCTACGAGAACTGCCTCGAGACCGGTGCGTGCCGGATCGCCTGCGAGAAGCTCGGCAACCGGGCGCTCGTTTGGGCGTTTCCGAACGCCGGTCGAGGAGTCCAGTACCGACTGGGCTAGGCCGCCCCGCCTCGGGGAGGAGGCTCGGTTTCCCCCCGGAAGCTAATTTGGACAAATGTCGAAAGCGTCTTTATAGCGCCGCCTTTCCGGGGCTCGGACATGCGGTCGGTTTCTCCGCTCTCCGCCCTCGCGGACCGAGCCTCGATCGCCCGCCCCGGTGAGTAATGCCGACCTACGTTCGAACCGACAAGTGCAAGGGCTGCATGGAATGCGTCACGATCTGTCCGAGCGACATCATGCACATCGATGTCGCCCAGGGTCGGGCCTACAACATCGAGCCCGCGATGTGCTGGGAGTGTTACGCCTGCGTCAAGTCCTGTCCTGAGGCCGCGATCGAGGTTCGGGGGTACGCCGACTTTGCGCCCTTGAACCATTCGGTCCAACCGACCCGCACCACCGACAAGATCGAGTGGAAGATCCGGATGCGGAACGGTGACCTCAAGGAGTTCGTCTTCCCGATCCGCACCACCCCTTGGGATTCCATCCGGCCTCCGCAGGAGGCTCCCCCGCCGAGCGAGGAGGCGGCGGCGAGCGAGTTGCTCTCGTTCGAGCCGGACTACCTCGCCGTCGAGGCGCTGCCGACCTTGCCGAAGAAGGCCGGGTCCCCGTGAAGGAGAGGAGAATACGATGACCGACGTACCGAGTCAACCCGTGACCCACACGGTCGATTGCGACGTGCTGATCGTAGGGGGTGGTTTCGCCGGCTGCGGCGCCGCGTTCGAGGCCCGTTACTGGGGCCGCGACCTCAAGGTCGTCGTCGCCGAGAAGGCCGCGATCGAGCGCAGCGGTGCGGTCGCCCAAGGGCTCAGCGCGATCAACTGCTACATGGGAATGCGATGGAACGAGAACCAGCCGGAGGACTTCGTCCGGTACGTGCGCAACGACCTCATGGGCCTCTCCCGGGAGGACCTGGTCTACGACATCGCGCGCCACGTCGACTCGACGGTCCACCTCTTCGAGGAGTGGGGCCTCCCGATCTTCACCGATCCCAACACGGGAAAGTACGTTCGCGAGGGCCGCTGGCAGGTGATGATCCACGGCGAGTCTTACAAGCCAATCATCGCGGAGGCGACCCGCAAGTCGGCGAGCGAGGTCCACGAACGGATCATGGTCACCCACCTCCTCCACGACCAGCGCGACCCGAAGCGGGTCGCCGGCGCCGTCGGAGTGAACGTCCGGGATGGTTCCTTCTACGTCTTCCGCGCGAAAGCGGTCATCGTTTCCGCCGCCGGCGCTTCGCACATCTACCGCCCCCGTTCGGCGGGCGAGGGGTCCGGTCGAACCTGGTACCCCCCGTGGGCCTCCGGGTCGGCCTACGCGCTCCTGATCCAGATGGGCGCGGAGATGACCCAGATGGAGAACCGGCTCGTCGTCACCCGATTCAAGGACGGTTACGGGCCGGTCGGGGCGTGGTTCCTCCTCCTCAAAGCGATCGCGACCAATGCCGCGGGCGAGTCGTACGAGACGGCCCGGCTTCCCGAGCTGCGCGAGCGAGTGGGCGCCTACGCCGACGCGAAGCCGATGCCGACGTGTCTCCGCAATCACCTGATGCTTCAGGAGATCCTGGCCGGTCGGGGCCCCATCCTCCTCCATACCGAGCGAGTCCTCGACACTCCCGAGAAAGAGTC
>DAHVAA010000085.1 GCA_027314845.1 Thermoplasmata archaeon
CCTCGCAGCCCGCCCGCTCGACGGGGTCGCGGTCGAGCTCGACCCCGAGCGGGTCGAGTCGCTGCTCGCGCCGCCGGGCGCCGAGCGGCGGAAGCCGACCGGGGCGCCCCTCTTCGCGCGGCTCTGGTCGATCCTCCAGCGCCGTCTCGGCGCGGAGATCGGCGGGGGTCCGCCGGGAGCGGAGATGCGGGCGGCCGCGGCGTTCGCCCAGGAGCGCTCGATTCCCCTGTTCCTCATCGACGACCCGCTCCGGCTCACCCTCCTCCATCTCGTCCGTGCGATGCCCCTCAAGGAGCGGGTGACGCTGGTCGTGAGCTCGATCGTGGGGCTCTTCGTTCCCGCCCGGGTCGTGGCGCGGGAGATGGACCGCTACGCGGAGTCGCCCGAGGAGTACACCGCGGAGCTGCGGTCGGCGAGCCCGACGATCGCGCGGGTCCTCCTCGACGAGCGGAACGAGCACATGGCCGATCGTCTCCTCGGCCTGCGGCGGGGCGGCTACGGACGGCTCGCGGTGGTGGTCGGAGACGCCCACGTCGCGGGCCTCGCAAGCGCCCTCGGACGGCGGGGCGTGCCGGTCGAGACCGTGCCGTTCCGCACGCTCCGGGCGGCTACAGCACCCGGACCGCGCTCTTCGTGACCTGATCGATCGCCGCCAGGAACGCGTCGGCGAACCGGCCCAGCTCGGGCGCCGTGTGCTCCTCGAGCCGGCCCGCGTCCGCGAGCTCGGAGATCGCGGGAAGGACCGGGAGCTGCCCGATCACAGGGATGCCGTACTCCTGGCCGATTCGGTCGACGCGGCTCTCTCCGAAGAGGGAGATCCGCTCGTGGCAGTGCGGGCCTTCGAGCCAGGCCATGTTGTCGACGAGGCCGAGCAGTGGGACGTGGAGGTCGCGGGCCATGTTCATCGCCTTCTTCACGATCAGCGCGGCCAGGTCCTGCGGCGTGAGCACGAAGACCATGCCGTCGATCGGGATCGTCTGGAAGACCGTGAGCGGCACGTCGCTCGTTCCGGGCGGCATGTCGATCAAGAGGTAGTCGAGCGTCCCCCAGTTCACCCCCCCGAAGAACTGGGTGATGAGCCGCGTGACGAGGGGACCCCGCCAGATGACCGGGGTCTGCTCGTCCTCGACCATGAACTGGGAGCTCACGACCGCGATCCCCCCCTGGGAGACCGCGGGCTCGATCCCCTCGCCCCGATCCGCGAGAGGTCCGACCATGCCGAGGAGCTTCGGGATCGACGGTCCGGTGATGTCGGCGTCGAGGATCCCCACCGCAAGGCCCCGTCGCCGGAGCTCGGCCGCGAGGAGCGCCGTCACCGACGACTTCCCCACGCCGCCCTTCCCGCTGCCAACCGCGACCACGTGGCGGATCTGACCCTTGTCGAGCCTCTGGAGGGGACCTCGGGTCGCCGCATGGCCCGCGTGCGGGGGCGGCGCGGAGGTCGGTCGACCCCCGACCGGGGGCTCGTCCGGCGGCATATCGGTCGGACGGGAGCGTTTCTATATAACGGACCCGACGTCCGAGGGGACGGACGGAGGGGAACCGATGGGGGTGGGGGGATCTCGGGAGCTGGACGAGCTGTTCCGTCCGTCGTCCGTGGCGGTCGTCGGCGCGTCGAACACGCCCGGCAAGGTCGGTACGAGCCTCTTCCGGAACATCCTCCAGGCCGGCTACCGCGGGGTGGCCTACCCGGTGAACCCCTCCTGGAAGAGCGTCTCGGGGGTCCGATGCTATCCGGGCGTCGAGGATCTCCCGGAGGCGCCGGATCTCGGGGTCATCATCGTCCCGGCCCCCGCCGTCCCGGACGTGGTCGACCAGCTCGGTCGGGCCGGCACCCGGGGGCTCGTGATCATCAGCGCCGGGTTCCGCGAGGTCGGCGCGGCGGGTCTCGCCCTGGAAGAAGAGGTCGTCCGTCGGGCACAGCGCTACTCGATGTCGCTCGTGGGACCGAACTGCTTCGGCGTCCTGAACACGCATCCCGACGTGAGCCTGAACGCCACCTTCAGCGAGAGCCTGCCGACCCGGGGCAACATCGCGTTCGTCTCGCAGAGCGGCGCTCTCTGCGCGGGGATCCTGGCCTACGGCGTCGCCGAGCGGATCGGGTTCTCCCGGTTCGTCTCGGTGGGGAACCGCGCGGGCGTCGATGAGAACGACCTGCTCCACTCGCTGGGTACGGACCCGGCGACCCGCGTGATCCTCCTCTCTGTCGAGAGCCTCGCGAACGGCCGCAAGTTCCTCGAAGCCGCCCGCGAGGTGACGGAGAAGAAGCCGGTCCTCGTCATCAAGAGCGGCCGGACCGCCGCCGGCGAGCGGGCCGCCCGAAGCCATACCGGCTCGCTCGCCCAGTCCGGCCGGGACCAGCTGTACGACGCGCTCTTCGAGCAGTCGGGCGTGCTCCGGGCCGACACGCTCGGCGACCTCTTCCGGATGGCGAAGATCTTCGCGTCGGGCCTCCGTCTCGACGGCCCCCGGCTCGCGATCCTCACCAACTCGGGCGGGCCCGGGATCGTCGCGGCCGACGCCGCGATCCGCAACGGGCTCGAGCTGCCCATCCCGTCCGACGCGGCGCGGACGGAGCTGGCGCGCCGCCTCCCGAAGATCGCCGCGCTGTCGAACCCGCTCGACATGACGGCCGATGTCGGCGCCGACCAGTACCGGGAGACGCTCCGCACGCTGCTCCAGAACCCCGAGGTCGACGGGGCGCTCGTGATCGCCACCCCGACCGGGACGATGACGGGCGAATCGGTCGCCCGGGCGATACTCGATGCCAAGCGCTCGACCGAGAAGGCGGTCGTCGCCTGCCTGTTCGGCCTCACGGACCTCTCGCACGAGGTCGAATTCCTCGAGGGTCAGGGGGTACCGGCGTTCACCTTCCCCGAGGAAGCGGTGCAGGGCCTCGGGAGCCTCGCGCGGTACCATGCCTGGCGGACCCGGCCGCGCACGGACATCCGGGAGTTCCCGGTCGACGCCGCCGCGGCGCGCCGGTCCCTCGACGAGTCGCTCCGGGCCGGGATCACGGTACTCCCCGAGTACGCCGCCCGATCCCTCCTGAGCGCCTACGGGATCCTGTTCCCCAAGGTCGCCCGCGTCACCGATGTGGACGCGGCGGTCCGGGCGGCCGACGGCATAGGGTATCCGGTGGTGTTGAAGGTCGCTTCGCCCGACATCTCCCACAAGACGGACGTGGGCGGCGTCGCGGTCGGTATCGAGGACGGCGAGCACCTGCGCGCGGCCTGGGAGCGCATGCAGCGGTCGTTGAAGACCGCCGCTCCCACCGCCCGGATCGAGGGATTCGAGGTGGAATCCCAGATCCGCGGTGGCAAGGAGGTCCTCATCGGGGTGCAGCGCGACCCCGACTTCGGTCCCATCGTCGTTTTCGGGATGGGCGGGATCTACGTCGAGGTCCTTCGCGACGTGACGTTCCGACTCGCGCCCCTCCGCCCCCTCTCCGCGCAGCGGATGGTCGAATCGATCAAGACCTTCGCCCTCCTCAAGGGCGTGCGGGGCGAGGCGCCGAGCGATCTGGCGGCGTTGGAAGAGGCGATCGAGCGCGTCAGCCAGCTCGCGACCGACCTGCCCCAGGTCGCCGAGCTCGACCTGAACCCGCTGATCGTCCGGCCGAACGGGCAGGGCGTGGTCGCGGTCGACGCGCGTATCGTGCTCGCTCCAGCTTCCAAATAGGGACGGCTTGCTTCAGCCGCTCGATCAGGAAGCGCGCGGCGTCGAAGGCGGCGGCGCGATGGGCGCAGGCCGCCCCCACGATCACCGCGATCTCGCCGACCCGGAGGCGTCCCAGCCGATGCCAGAGGACCACCCGGCCGGCCCGGAACCGACGACGGGCCTCGATCTCGATCGCGCGGAGCTCCCGAACGGCCGGCGCCGCGTGGGCTTCGTAGAAGAGGGCGACGACGCGTCCGCCGGGCCCCCGGTCGGGCCGGACCCGCCCCGCGAAGAGCACGACCCCGCCCAGGCCCCGACCGTCCAGCTCCCGCATCGCCGCCTCGACGCGCAGGGGCTCGGGGGTCAAGCGGACCGACATGGCTAGCCTCCCCCGTAGGGGGGATGGACCGCGAACTCGTCGCCCGGGCGGAGCCGGGTCTCGAGGTCCTCGAGATACCCCCCGTTGCGTACGAACCGGCAGGTGGCCAAGGTGGGCTTGAGGCGCGGGAACTTCTCCCCGATCGCCGCGACCAACGCCGTCCCGGTCACCCCCTCGGGGGGGACCGGCCACGCGAGCGTCCCGCGACCCACCGCCTCCCGCGCCGAAGCGAACAGGAGCACGGTCACGCTTCTTGTCGGTCGGTTCATCCGCGGCACGGAGCACGCCGGTGTAGAAAAACCGTCTCGTGGTCGGCCGGGCCAATCGATTAATACGCGCGGACGCTGAAACGACGCATGAGCGAGATCGCGGTCCGCGTCGGGGGCCAGGCCGGGGACGGGATCCAGTCGATCGGTGAATCGCTCGCCCGGGGCTTCTCGCGGATGGGCCTGCACGTGTTCGGACTGAACGCGTACCAATCGGTGATCCGCGGCGGCCACGTCTGGTTCCAGGCGCGCGCTTCGGACGGTCGGCCGGAATCTCCCGGTGACGGGGCCGACATCCTGTATGCGCTCGACCGCTCCACGGTCGACATCCATGCACCCGGGCTCCGGCCGGGGAGCACCGTCATTTACGACCCGGAGAAGTTCCCCCTCTCGGCGTCCGACCTTCCGAACGGCGTCACCCCGCTCGGGGTCCCGACGCTCGAGTTCGCGCGGAAGTACACGAGCCAGTCGATCCTCCAGAACGCGGGCGGCCTCGGAGCCAGCGCCTTCCTCGCGGGCATCCCGCTCGACCTGCTCCACCAGGTACTGGCCGACTCCTTCGGCCGCAAGGCGGGCGACGTCGTGACCTGGAACGTGGGGGCGTCGACCGACGGCTACCGGTTCGCCGAGCAGCACGCGAGCCCGAACCCCCGGGCGCTCTCCCGGCGGGGGGCGCCGAAGCTTCTGATGACCGGCAACGCGGCGATTGCCCTCGGCGCCGCGGCGGCCGGATGCAAGTTCCTCGCCCAGTACCCGATGACCCCGGCGTCGTCGATCATGCACTGGATGGCCGCGCACTCGACCCAGCTCGGGATCGTCGTGAAGCAGGCCGAAGACGAGCTCGCGGCGATCAACATGGCGATCGGCGCCTCGTTCGCGGGGGTCCGTTCCATGACCGCCAGCAGCGGCGGCGGGTTCTCGCTGATGGTCGAGGCGCTCGGTATGGCCGGAATGACCGAGACCCCGCTGGTCGTCGTCGAGTCGCAGCGCGCGGGTCCCTCCACGGGGCTCCCCACGAAGACCGAGCAGGGGGACCTGAACCTGATGCTCGGGGCGGGCCAGGGGGAGTTCCCCCGGGCGATCCTCGCCCCGGCGACACCGGGCGAGGCGTACCGCGCCATGCTCGACGCCTTTCGGCTCGCCGAGGAGTGGCAGACGCCGGTGCTCGTGGCCGTCGACCTGCACCTCTCCGAGAACTACATGACCGTCGACCGCGAGGAGATCGACCTCGAGGTGCCGGTCCCGTCCCTGTTCCAGGTGCCGCCGAACGGGGGATCGTACCTGCGGTACCAGTACACCGAGTCGGGCGTCTCGCCCCGGGCGATACCGGGGCAGCCCGGCCTCAACTTCGTGGCGGGCTCGGACGAGCACGACGAGCGCGGCCACCTCATCTCCGACATTCGGGCCGGGATCCCCCGCTGGATCTCCGAGCGGCAGCGGATGATGGAGAAGCGGATGCGGAAGCTCCACGGACTGGTCCAGAGCGCGCCGGCGCCCGTACTGGAAGGACCCGCCGAGGCCCCCCTCACGTTCGTCGCGTGGGGCTCGACGGTCGCGGCCGTCCGGGACGCGATGGGCGAGCTCCGCGTCGCCGGCCGTCCGACCAACCTTCTGCGCTTTCCCACGGTCTATCCGTTCGACACCGAGAAGGTGGCGGCCCAGCTCGGCCAGGCCCGGAAGACCCTCCTCGTGGAGGCGAACTTCTCCGGCCAGTTCGGCCGTCTCCTCCGGGCCGAGACCGGCTACCAGTTCTCCCACCGGTTCCTGAAGTATGACGGAGAGCCGTTCTTCCCGCACGAGATCGTCGCGCGGGCGCTCGAGGTGATGTAAGATGGCCGACACGACCGTGGCGCCGAACGCGACGGCCGTCGGGACCACGCTCCCGCTCATGGGCAAGACCGACACGAAGCCGACCTGGTGCCCGGGGTGTGGCGACTTCGGGGTCGTCGCGGCGGTCGAGATGGCCGTGAAGCGGCTCGGGATCCCGGGCCACAACGTGGTCATCGTCTCGGGCATCGGCTGCTCGTCGAACCTCCCCCACTTCCTCTCCTCCTACGGGTTCCACGGGATCCACGGCCGCGCGCTCCCGGTCGCCGAGGGGATCCGCTGGGCGAACCACGGTCTCACCGTGATCGGCACCGGCGGGGACGGCGACGGGTTCGGCATCGGCGTGGGGCACTTCGTCCATGCGATGCGGCGCAACGTCGACCTCACGTACGTCACCATGGACAACCAGATCTACGGGCTCACGACCGGCCAGGCGAGCCCGACCTCCACGATGGGCCAAAAGACGAAATCGACGCCCAACGGGGTCATCGAGAACCCGATCGATCCGATCGCGCTCGCCCTGGCCAGTGGGGCGACGTTCGTCGCGCGGGGCTTCTCGGGGGACGTGAAGCAGCTCGCCGACCTCGTCGCGAAGGGGATCCAGCACAAGGGGTTCGCGCTCGTGGACGTCTTCAGCCCGTGCGTGACCTACAAC
>DAHVAA010000086.1 GCA_027314845.1 Thermoplasmata archaeon
GCAGGTGGTTGTGCAGCATCGAGGAGCTGCGCGGGAAGTACCGGGTCGTGAGCTTCGAGAGGTCGGCGACGGAAATGACCACGTCGGGACGGTATCGGAGGAGCGACGCGAGGAAGACGTCGGCGACGTGCACGAGGTCGGCCCGGATCGTCCGGAGCTGACGGGTGAAGACGGGAAAGAGCCGGTTGAAGCCCCGCTCGGCGTACCCGCCGAACGGGACACGCCAGCCCCGGATCCGGACCCCGTCGTCCGGGTATTCGGCCTCGAGGCTCGGGTCGACGCAGGTGTAGGTGGCGACGCGGATCCCGCTCCCCCGGAGCGCCTCCGTCGTGTTGAGGAAGATCCCATAATGGCCGTCGAATCGCCGCGCGTCGTGGACCAGCGCGAGGTCGAACGGTCGGGAGGCCACGGCACGGCCACCGTACCGTCAGGATAACGGATTCCCCCGGGCGGGTCCCCACCCGGCAAGGGAATGCCTTAAGTCACGCTCCGGCTTGAAAATCCACGTCGGATCCCTCCGACAGGCGGACCGACCCGTGGCCTCTCCATTCTCGATCCGATCGCGGTGGTGGCTCACCGTCTTCATCGTCTCCTACGTGATCGTTTCGATCTACCTGTCGAACCTGCGCTACCTCGAGTTCGCCACGTCCAACTGGGACCTGGGGATCTTCCAGCAGGGGCTGTGGACCACGGGACACGCGCATCTCCTGTTCTACGAGGCCGGGGACTGGGAGACCCTGGGAACCTCGAGCTTCCTCGAGGTCCACACCTCCCTCATCCTGTTCTTCCTCGTCCCCGTCTACTACCTGGTCCCTTCACCCGAGACGCTCTTCATCACGCAGTCGGTCATCGTGGGACTCGCGTCGGTCCCGATCTACCTCATCGCCCGACGGCTCCTCTGGCGCGAGGGCGTGGCGCTCGCCTTTGCGGGGCTCTACCTCGCCAACGGCGCCCTCCTGGCGGCCAACCTCTTCGATTTCCATGTCGAGGCCTTCCTGCCGCTCGAGATCGCGGGCCTGTTCTACCTGTGGATGGTGGGCCGGTACCGCCTCGGCATCCTGGTCGCGATCCTGGCGATCCTGACCATCGAGGTGGCCCCGTTCCTCGTGGTGGTCGTCGCCCTCTTCTTCCTCTTCCCGCCCTTCTACCCTCCCCTCCGCAACGCCCTGCGAGGGGCCATCGCCCGCCGCCGTCCGGGGCGACCGGCGCCGTCCCCGGTCCCGGAGGAGCCGACCGCTCCGGCCTCCGCCTTCCGAAGTTCCCAGGTGCGCTGGAGCATGGCGCTCATCGTCATCGTGATGACCGGGTACGCGCTCCTTCGCCTGACCCAGTGGGTGCTCCTCCCGCTCTCCGGGCTCGGACATCCGTCCCCCCCGCCGGGGAGCCACGCCTCCGGACTGGGGCCGGCCGGTATCCCGCTCAGCTTGGCCCTCGTGCACCTCGTGCTCAAGGCGCGCTACTGGTTCATCCTCGTGGCCCTCTTCGGGTTCCTGCCGCTGCTCGCCCCGCGGGCGCTCTTCCTGACCGCGCCCTGGTTCCTGTTCACCCTCCAATCGCCGCAGATCTCCTGGATCCTCTTCGGCAACCAGTACTCCTTCATCGCGCTCTGCACGCTGATGATCGCCGCGATGTACGGATACCGGAACCTCGAGATCCGGGTCCTGCCCTGGCTCGCGCGGGCCAGGGCCCGGAGGGCGGAGCGGCGGGCCGCGCGCGTCGGGGCCGTGACGCCCCGGTTCCCGGCCCTCACCCGCCCATCGCCGTTCGGGGGGCGACGGCTGGCCCGCCCGGTGGCCCTCGCGGCGCTCGCGGTGCTCGTCGCCGCCAACCTGGCCTTCGGCCCGATCAATCCCTACCAGCAGAACCCGCGCGGGGGGCTCCCCGGATATGCCTTCAGCTACACGATCGTGCCCGGGTTCAGCTCGGTCGCGACCCTCGCGGAGATGATCCCGGGGAACGCCACGGTGCTCGCCTCGTCGAACCTCTTTCCGTTCGTCGCCAACAACCCGAATGCCTACGCCCTTCCCTGGACGACCACGGTCGTCTACCAGATCCCCTTCTCCGGGGAGAGCCTGCCCCAGTGGGTCTTCCTCTCGGAGAACGAGATCGCCCCGGCTCCGGTCTGGCTCGCGGGGCTCCTGCTCAATCCCGCCGTCTACGGCGTCCGCGCGGTCGTCTGGACGACGCCCGCGGGCACGGTCCTCCTCTACGAGCATGGGTTCAACGGCGCCATCACCAGCTTCGGCAGCCCGCCGAGCCTGCCCTACAACCTGACGGGAACGAGCCTCAACCCGGTGCAGCACGGGCAGCTCGTCCCGATCGTCGGGGGACCGACCCCGGAGGGCGTTCAGGGCACCAACGACAGCGGCAATCCGTTCTTCGTTTCGCAACCGGTGAGCCTCGCTCCGGGCGAATGGACCCTCAACATCTGGGTCGCCCGGGAGCCGACGGTCCCGGACCCGCCCATCGGTCCCGGGCCGCCCGGTTACTCCCTCAAGCTCAACCTCACCGCGTTCGGGTACGACCCGTGGCTCGGGGTGTACTACTACAACCAGAGCTCGCCCATCGGGGTGTGGAACCTGACCTCGGTGAACTTCTCCGTGCCGTACCCCACCCTGAACGTCCAGGTCACCGGGACGGTCCTCCGCAGCGGGGAGACGTACGTCGTCGCGATGATCCAGTTCAAACGGTAGGCCCCGCGCGGGCCTCCCCCCGCGGATCCCGCGCCGGCTCAGGCCGCGGGGAGGCCGGGAACCGCGGTCAGGGTGATCGATCCGATGGCGATCTGATCGTTCGGGTCGCTCGGGGCGGCCGTCACGGCGAAGTCGAGGACGGGCGCGTCGAACCGGACCGTGAGCCGGAGCGCGGTCCACGTCCCGGGGGGGATCGCCGAGTACGGATAGATCACCGGAGCCTGGTCGGCGCCGAAGGCGCCCGTCGCGAGCGACAGGACCCACTCGGCGGGGGGCACGGCGGTTCCGCTGGGGTAGGGGAGGGAGCGCGCCTCGACGACCACCGAGTAGGTCCCCGCCGGTAGCGGGACCGACGGTCCCGAGAGCATCGGTCCCTGGTTGCCGGAACCGCGCCAGCTGAGGGCGACCTCGGGCCCCGGGGTGCCGGGCAGCGGCCCAAGAGTGCCCAGCGGCGTCAGCCCGAGCGCAGCGCCCGCGTACGCCGCGGGGAACCCGGGGGCCGGGCCGAGCTCGGTGAGCGGGCCGGCAAAACCCCGCTCGAACAGGAGCACCGCGCCGGTGGACGACGCCCAGACGACCCCGCGGACCCCGTAGGCCGGGGGGGCGTACAGGAGGTTCGTGAGCCATGCCGGCAGCTCGGTGGCCCGGCTCGCGCTCACGAGCACGAACTCCGGCGGGGTCTGCGGATCAAAGGGCAGGTAGGGCGAGTACGCGGTATCCGACCCGAGGGTGTACGCCCCGGGCCCGTTCGCCACATAGGGGAAGAGGTCCTCGGTCGCGAGCACGTTCGACCCCCGAGGGATGAGGGCCGCGAGCTCCTCGACCTGCGCCGCGCCGGCGGCCGGAGTGTAGGTCAGGAGGTAGCCCGCGCCGAGCCCGGGGGCGCGCTGCATCGCCGGGTCCAGGGGTCCGAACAGGAGATTGGCGGCCAGGAGCGCCGTGAGGGCGACCAGGGCCCACCGTCGAGCAGCGCGCCCGGGCCGGTGCGGCCCCGGCGGCGATCGTACCGGGCCGGTGTCCGTCGCATCGGGACGGTCGGCCCCGGGCCGGACGGGCCCCTCGAAGATCCGGGCCACGACCGGGAGGGCGAGCGCGAAGGCGGGGAAGAGCGCCACCGCGGCGAGGAAGCCGTACTGGTACCCCAGGACCACGAAGTTCGTGTTCCCGTTGAGGAAGGTGAAGGCGGTCCACGGGACGGCGAGGATGAGCGCGCGCGGGGCAAGGAACGGCAGGAAGGCCAGGAGCCCGTAGGCGATGAGCCAGTACTCGTACTTCTGAGCCGTCCCGGCGCCCAAGTTGCTGAGCGAGAGCCCGAGGGAGCCCGGGGAGTACCCGGCGACGTAGCCGACGAGCCCCCGATACGGCGAGACCCCGAGGAACTGCTCGATCCACCGCTCCCGCGCGAGGACGGTCAGGAAGAAGGCGACGACGGAGCTCGCGAGAAGGACCGCCGTCCGGACGACCCTCGGCGACCGGAGGCCCGTCCGGAGGGCCTCGCGCGCCCGGGCAGCGCGCCCTTCGGGCCGACGGACCCACGCCCAGAACCTGCGGAGCCCGACGGGTCCGGGCAGGAGGAAATACACGGCGACGAAGAAGACGAGGACCGGGACGACCTCGAGGGTGAGGAACCCCACGACGGCGATCACGTAGCCCACCCCGTACCGGCCCCGTTGCCAGGCCCACAGCAGGGCGAAGATCTCGAGCGGAAGGAACGCTTCCACGTGGAAGTCGTAGAGCGTGGCCGACACGAGCGGGGCCCAGGCCAGGTAGAGCAGGCCGGTCGCGAGGGCATACCGGGACGCCCCTGTGGCATCGCGGGCGAACAGGAAGAGGGGGTACGCCGCCGACGCCACGAGGGCGGCCTGGACCGCGAAGAGCGTGAGGGGGCTCGGGAGCAGGGCGTAGAGGGGCACCAGGGCGTACAGGACGAACGCCGAGTGGACCTGGAGGAACGACCCGGTGCCCGAGGACTCGAAGTCCGGCGCTTCGTAGAAGACCCGGCCATGGGCCGTCGTCCAGAGCGCCTGCTCGTAGATCCCGAGGTCCCAGCTGGTCGCGAACCCGCCGATCCACCGCAGGTAGGAGAGCGCCGTAAGGAGGACCGCGAAGCCGGCGATCCCGAGGAGGAGGTAGGCGAGGGGCGACCCCCGAAGGCGTCCGCGGGGCTCCCGCGGGGGGGTGGGGTCGGAGGCGACCGGGCCGTTCACGATCCGTCCGGAACCCTACGGGTCCTGACGTAAAAGGAGGCGGGCCGCGCTCCCGGCGCGAGGGACGCCGGACGGGCCGCGGCTATCGCTGCAGGAAGCGGGCCGGAGGCGTCACCCAGGAGGGAGGCGAGCGGCCGGTGTCGAAATCGTACCCGATCGAGGTGGCGCTCAGGGCCGACCGCGCGGCCGCCGCCGGGGCCATCGTCGGGCCCTCCCGCCCCTCCAGGCCGGCCCGGAAGATCTCCTGCCAGATCGTCGCGATCGAGTCGAGCCGGAACTGCTCGGAGTGGGAGAGCGCGGCGTGCACCATCACCGACGAGTACCCGCGGTGGAAGATCCGGATCGCCGTGTCCACGAACTCCGAGGCGTTCGGCACGAGCCAGCCCGTGAGACCGTTCACCACGGTCTCCCCCGGTCCCTGGGACGAGTAGGTGAGGACGGGGGTGGCGCACGCCATCGACTCGATCGGGACGAGCCCGAACGGTTCCTCGGTGAAGGGGAAGGCGGTGAACAGGGCGTTGCTGTAGAGCTCCATGAGCCGCTGGTGGGAGACCCGGCCGAACATCGTCACCGTGGAGGGCAGGTGGTGGCCGAGCTGCTGGCGCACCCATTCCGCGGACTTGCCGCCGAAGAGCTTGACGGGGATGCCGGTCGAGATGAGGGTGTTGAGCGTCGCCATGTCGGTCTCCTTGCCGAGGTAGCAGAGCGCGTAGTCCCGCGTGGGCGATCTCGTGGTGGGGGCGAACGAGGTCGGGTAGAGGTACACGGGAACCGTTCCCGCCACCGTGTAACCGTGGGCCCGGTACCAGTTCACGAGGTAGCCCGAGTTCGTGTACAGCTGCTGGGTGTGGCCTATCGTGTTCGCGAAGTGCCGCCGGTCCAGCAGCCGGACCACCGGGGAGGCGAGGTGGGAGACCGCGCGCATCCGGGAGCTCAGGTTCGGGATCACCGAGTCGATGCTCTCGCCGATGGGCCGGCTCTGGACGTACCAGAGGTCGGAGGGGGCGGAGTTGGACATCGACATGTTCACGCGCAGCGCGGAACGGCCGCGCAGAAGCTCCTCGGTTCGTCGCGCGTTCTTCGTGAGAAAGGCGTCGCGGGCCCACGACATCACGAAGGAGGGCACCTCGTCGCGCGGCGTACGGGGGCGGGGAAAGTGCGCGCCGCCGCTCACGGGCTCGACGCCGTGCTCCCTCAGCCGTTCGGCCACGTCCGTCGCGATCGCCGGCGCGACCACCGAGATGTCGAACCGGTCGCTCAGCTTCTCCGCGAGAGGACCGACGAGGCGGTACTGGTTGAACTCGAGCCCGAGGAGCGGTTCGGACAGGACGGCAATCTGATCTTGCATGGCGGCACCGTACTCATTCAGGAACCCGTCGGTCGACCATTTCCCACCCGGTTTCGACGAGTTCCTTAGTAACGTGATTTTCAGGAAGTACGGCTATAAGACAGATATGGGACAGAATTCGAGGCCGTCGACAGGAGCTTTCCCCCACGTTCGTGGCCGTTACCGTACGTTCCTCTCCGATGCCGGAGGGGCAGGGGACGCCGCGGCGGCCGGCGCTATTGCTTCTTGAGAGCCTGCACGAGCCGGCCGAGACTCTCCTGGGCGTCGCCGTATAACATCCGGGTGTTGTCGCGGTAGAACAGATCGTTCTCGATGCCGGCGAAGCCGCGGCCCTGGCCGCGCTTCAGCACGATCACGTTCTTCGCCTGCTCCACGTCCAGGATCGGCATCCCGTAGAGCGGGCTCCCCTGCCGGTGGGCTGCCGGGTTCACGACGTCGTTGGCGCCGATCACGAGGACCGCGTCCGCGCTCGCGAACTCCGGATTGATCTCGTCCCGGTCGAAGAGG
>DAHVAA010000087.1 GCA_027314845.1 Thermoplasmata archaeon
GCCCGGTCGGGCTTGTGGGGTAGTCTGGACTATCCTGTTGGCCTTCGAAGCCAACGACCTGGGTTCGAAACCGCGGGACCGAAGCCCCGCGACGGAACTCCCAGCAAGCCCGTCCGTCCCCGACTCAGCGGAAGTAGCCGGGCGCCTGCGTCGTCTCCGTCCGCTTCTCTTCCTCGGCCTTCGCCGCCTCGAGGATGTCGATCGTGAGGATCGCCGGGGTCGGGACGAGGCGGATGCGGCCTTTCGGCTCGCCGTCCGAGCCGTCCAGCTCGATGGCCAGCGCACTGTCGCCGGCGATCGAGACGAGGCCGCGGAAGATCCCGACCGAGACGATCGCCTGATCCTCCGGTCCGGCCGAACGCAATCGGACGTGCGAGCCCGGCGTCAGCGCGATCGCCGGCTTCTTCCCCGCGGCGGCGTTCGCGGCGCTCATCGGGCCGGGACCCGCTCCCGGGTCGCGCGCGGGGCGGTCGTCGCTTTCGTCGTCGGCTCGCTCGCCATCTTCTCCACCAAGGTCTGCAAGTGGTTCACCGTCTCCCGATATCTTCGGAGGGCGTTCTGGGCGTTCGCTTCCGTGAAGTCCCAGGCGCGGGCGAAGTTCCCGTAGCGCAGCCGGTAGCCCTTCCGTCCCTTCCCGTCGGCCGCACCTCCGACCTCCTCCAACAGGTCCAGCGCTTTGAGTTTGTTGATGTGCCGGTAGACCGTCGGCTTCGAGGTCTTGAGGACCGCCGTGAGCTCGTCGACGTACCACGCGCGGGCCGGTTCGCGCAGGAGGCAGTCGTGGACCAGCCGATAGGCGAGGCTCTGGGCGATCGGACCTTCCGACCCCCGTCCCTCCTCGCCTTCGGGCAGGTAGCCGATCATCCGCAGGAACTCCCGCAGCACCTCCTCGACGTCCGCGATCGGGGTCAGCGGGGTCGAGTAACGCAACGTGAGTTCGAATGGCATGCGGACCGGTTGCCAACATCGCTCCTCGCATAAAAAAAGCGGGGCCCGATCGCCCCGGTCGCGACGCCAAACGATATGGCCGCGACGCCCGTGAACCGCGTCGATGGCCGACCTCGACCTCGTCACGCCGGCCACCTCGGACGAGGCGGTCGCGGCCCTGCGGGCCCTCCCCCCCGAGACGACCGCGATCCTCGCCGGCGGGACCGACCTGCTCTTCGACCTCGAGGGGGGCCGGTTCCTGGCCCGCCATCTCCTGTCCCTGCGGCGCCTCCCTTGGCGCACCCTCGACTGGAACGGTCCCACGCTCACCATCGGCAGCACGCTCCCCTTGCGCACCCTCGAGCTGGACCCCGAGGTGCGGACGCGCCTGCCGGGTCTCCTCGAAGGGGTCCGTGCGGTCGGGAGCGTCGCGCTGCGCCACCGAGCGACCCTCGGCGGGAACCTCGGCCGGTCGGCGCCGGCCTCCGACCTCGTGCCGATCTTGCTGGCGCTCGACGCCGAGGTCGAGCTCCTGGGGCCGACCGGGCTCCGCACCCTCTCCGTGGACCGGTTCGTCCAGGGCTCGCGGCGGACCGCCCTCGGCCCCACCGAACTGATCCGCGCCGTCCGCATCCCGGAGGCCCGGCCCTCCGCGTACGTTCTCCAGCGGGTCCGCCCGTTCCACGACATCTCCCACATGGCCGTTGCCGTCTCCTTCTCGCCGAGCGGTCGTCAGTGGCGGGTCGCGGTCGCCGGGTTCCCCCCGCGACCGATCCTCGTCCCCGAGGCCGCGGCGCTCCTCGCGGGGGAGCACCCCGACGGACCCTCGGTCCTCCGCGCGGCCAAGGAGATCGCGGAGCGGGCGCCGATCGTGGCCGATCGCCGCGCCTCGGAGGAGTACCGCCGCCAGCTCGTCCGTCCGCTCCTCGAGCGGGCCGTCCGCGCGGCGACCCGAGGCGGGGGATGAGCGCCCGTCCCCTTCGGCTCCGGGTGAACGGCCGCCCGGTCGAGCTCACCGAGGTGCCCGTGACCGAGCGGTTGCTCGACACGCTGCGCGGGCGGCTCGATCTCAAGGGAACGAAGGAGGGCTGCCGGACCGGCAGTTGCGGGGCGTGCACGATCCTGATCGACGGACGGAGCACGCTCTCCTGCCTGACGCTCGCCCACGAGGTCGCCGATACCGAGGTCACGACGATCGAGGGGGTCGGGAGCGACCCCGTGGGGCACCGGGTCCAGGCCGCCTTCGAGACCGCCGGGGCGGTGCAGTGCGGATACTGCACGCCGGGCTTCGTGATGGCGCTCACCGGCCTCCTGAAGGAACGGGGGGCCGCGGCGCCGCTCGGCGAATTCTTGGAGGAGCTCGGCGGGAACCTGTGCCGGTGCACCGGCTACGGAGCGATCGTCCGGGCCGCCGTGGCGCTCCGAACGGAGGCCGCCTCCCGATGACGATCCGACCCGATCTCGCCGACAAGATCGCCGGTCGGGTGCGCTACGCGACCGACCTCGAGGTCCCCGGCATGCTCTGGGGCGCCCTGGTCCCGGCGCCGGTGGCGCACGGTCGCCTCCGCGCGGTCGATCTCGGGCCGGCGCGGGCGCGACCCGGTGTGGTGGCGATCGGCGCGGCGGACCTCGCCGCGCTCGTCGGGGGCCGGGAGGGCGACCGAGACCGCCCCGCGTTCCCGCACGAGCGCGTCGAGTACCTCCATCAGCCCGTCGCCGCGGTCGCCGCCCCGTCGCTCGCGGAGGCCCGGGCCGCGGCGAAGGCGGTCCGCGTCGACGTCGAGCCCCTGCCGGTCGTGAGCGACGTCGAAGCCGTCTTTCCGGACTGGCCCGGGTCGCAGGCGGCCCAGCACCCTCGGGTCGCGGCGCATGTCCATGCGCGGCGCGGCGATGTCGAGGAGGCGTTCCGCACCGCCGAGACGGTCGTGCGCGAGACCTACCGCACGGCGAGCGTGCACCACGTCGCGCTCGAACCCCACGCCTGCATCGCCGAGGTCGACGGGGAGCACTGGCGCGTCCGCACCTCGACCCAGAGCCCGTTCGGGGTCCGGGAGGACGTGGCGTCGATCCTGGGGATCCCCGAAGAGTCGATCGTGGTCGAGGGGACGTGGGTCGGCGGCGGGTTCGGGGGAAAGGGCGCCTCGTTCGTCGAGCCGTGGGCGTTGCTCCTGGCCCGGGCCGCGGGCCGGCCCGTGCGGCTCGCCCTCTCCTACCGCGAAGAGTTCCTCCTCGGTCGCACGACGCTTCCGGCGGTCGTCCGCATGGAGACCGCGGTCTCGGCCGGTGAGATCCGGGCCCGTCGGGTCCGCCTGCTCCTCGACGTCGGGACTTCGCTGCCCGGCCGCGACTTCGCGACCGGCTACTCCATCGGGTTCCTCCTCGGTCCCTACCGGACCCCGACCTTCGAGGTCGAAGGGTACGCCGTACGGACGAACAAGCCGCCCTTCGGCCCGCACCGGGCTCCGTTCGCGCCGCAGTGCGCGTTCGTCGTGGAGTCCCATCTCGAGGAGGTCGCCCATCGGGCGGGGATCGAGCCGGCCGCGTTCAAGGCGGCCCACCTCTGGCAGACCGGCGCGACGACCCCGCTCGGCCAGCCGGTCACGAACTTCGGGCTGGCCGCGGCGCACGCCGCGGCCCGGGAGCTCGCCGACGACTGGCGCCGGACCGCGCCCCCCGGCCATGGCGTGGGCCTCGGGATGGGCTTCTGGTCGACGAGCACCGGGGCGGGCGGGGAAGCGCGGGTGACGGTCTCCGCGGACGGGATCCGGATCCTCCAGGGAGAGCGCGAGATCGGCAGCGGGAGCGTCCTGGTCGGCCTCGCCGCGGTCGCCGAGCGAAGGACCGGACTTTCGCGCCACCGCATTCAGGTGGAGTACGGCGACACCGCCCATGCCCCGTACGATGCCGGTGTTTTCGGAAGTCGGACGGTCGGGGCGCTCGGCCGCGCGGTCGACGACGCACTGGTCGAGCTCCTCGGTACGCTCGCCCACCGGGCCGGCGTGCCGATGCCGGTCCGCCTCGCGGAAGGGGACCGCGGGATCGAGCTCGAGGGCCGGGGCCAGCGCTGGCCGATCGCCGACCTCCTGACGACCGAGGAGCGTGCCCAGGGGGGGCTCTCCGCGCACGGCAAGCACTACGGACGCGGGGGGAAGATCGACGAGTCGGTGGTGGTGGACGGCACCTTCTACGCCTACACCGACTTCACCGGGGCCGCCCATGTCGCCGAGGTCGCGGTCGACGCGGAGACCGGCTCGGTCCGGGTCGTGCGCTACGCGGCGTTCCAGGACGTCGGCACCGTCGTCGACCCGCCGACCGCGCGGGCGCAGGTCGAGGGCGGCATCGTGATGGGTCTCGGCACCGCGCTGACCGAGGAAGCGATCTGGTCCCCGGAAGGCCGGCTCCTCAACGCCGGGCTCGTCGACTACCGCCTTCCGACGATCGGCGAGGCCCCGCCGATCGAGGTCACGTTCGTGGAGGGCCATCCGGGCGCCGGGCCGTTCGGGGCGAAGGGGCTCGGCGAGCCCCCGATCATTCCCGTGCCCGCGGCGATCGCCTCGGCCGTCCGCGCCGCGGTCGGAGCGCACGTCACCGAGCTGCCGCTCAATCCCGAGCGGATCGCGCGAGCCCTTAAACGAGAGGAGCCGTAGCCGGGCCGATGCCGCTCCCCCTCGGTGAGGTCCACGCCCTCCTCGACCAATATCCTCGGACCCCGACGGTCGGTACCGTCGGTTCGCACTCGGCGATCGACGTCGCGGACGGGGCGGCGACGGAGGGGCTGCCGAACCTCGTGCTCGCCCAGGCCGGCCGAGAGGCGACGTACGCGCAGTACTTCCGGACGACCCGGGACCACGTGGGGGGCCGCCGTCGGGGCTGCGTCGACGATGTCTGGACGTTCCCGAAGTTCGCGGAGATCGCCGCGCCGGCCGTCCAGGAGCGCCTGCGCAACCATGGAGTCCTCCTGGTGCCGAACCGCGCGCTCAGCTCGTACGTCCCGCTCTCGACGATCGAGGAGGAGCTCCGGGTGCCGATCGTGGGCGCGCGCAACCTGTTGCGGATCGAGGAGCGCACCGAGCGGGAGAACTACTACACCCTGCTCGAGCGCGCCGGAATCCCGATCCCGCGCGCGATCGCCGGCCCCGGGGCGATCGACCGCCTCGCGATCGTGAAGCTCCCGCACGCCGTCCGTCGGCTCGAGCGAGGGTTCTTCACGGTCGCGAGCCCGGAGGAGTACCGGACGAAGTCCGAGCGGTTGATCGAGCGGGGGACCATCGCCCGGGCCGACCTCGCGACCGCGCGCCTCGAGGAGTACGTCCTCGGCCCGGTCTTCAACTTCAACTTCTTCTTCTCCCCGCTCGTGCCGCGTTCGCAGGGCCTCGAGCTTCTCGGCGTCGACGAGCGCCGGGAGAGCAACCTCGACGGCCTCGTGCGTCTGCCCGCGGCGCAGCAGCTCGAGCTCAGCGAGTCCGCCCGCATCCCCGAGTACACGGTCGTCGGCCACGGCACGCTCACCGTCCGCGAGTCGATCCTCGAGGAGGTCTTCCGGCTCGGCGAGAAGTTCGTCGACGCGACCCGCGCGCACTACGCCCCCGGGATCCTGGGGCCGTTCTGCCTGCAGACCTGCATCGACAAGGACGGACGGCCAACGGTGTTCGACGTGGCGGCCCGGATCGGAGGGGGGACCAACATCCACCTCGGCCTCGGCCATCCGTACGGGAATGCGCTCTGGCGGATGCCGATGAGCACCGGGCGTCGGATCGCCCTCGAGATCCGCCACGCGATCGATTCCAATCGCTTGAAGGAGATCGTCACATGAGCGACGCCCCCGCCGCCCCCGTGGGCCCCCTGCGACGCACCGCCCTCTACGAGTTCCACCGGCGGCACGGGGCCCATCTCGTGCCGTTCGCCGGCTGGGAGATGCCGCTCTACTATTCGAGCATCCTCGGGGAGCACCGGGCGGTGCGCGCCGCGGCGGGTCTGTTTGACGTCTCCCACATGGGGATCCTCACCGTCGAGGGAGGGCACGCCGCCGACCTCCTCGCGCGGCGGACGACCGCGAACGTTCCGGCGCTCGCACCGGGCCAGGTCCGCTACACGTTCCTCCTCGAATCCACGGGCCGGATCGTGGACGACCTGCTCATCACCCGCCTCGACCGGGGCGAGGAGCTCCAGCGCTCGTTCGTCGTCGTTCCGAACGCCGGGCGCGCCGACGAGATCGAGGAGATCCTGCGCCAGCACCGCGGGCCCGACACGCGGATCGCCCGGTGGAACGGGACGGTCGCCCTGCTGGCGCTCCAGGGGCCGGGCTCCCGCGCCCTCCTCGAGCAGCTCTTCGGCTGGTCGCTCGCCAAGCTGGGCTTCTACCACGCGGCGTTCTTCCCGAAGGAGCCCGGCGCGGCGGGGGCCGCGGGCGAGCTCGGACGGTCGATGCCGGAGGCGCTCGGCACGATGTTCCTGGTCAGCCGGACCGGCTACACCGGCGAGCTCGGCAACGAGATCTTCGTTCCCGCCGCGGCGGCGGACGCGCTCGCCGAGCGCCTGATCGCCCACGGGGCCGTGCCGTGCGGGCTCGGGGCCCGCGATACGCTCCGGCTCGAGAAGGGCTACCTCCTCTCGGGCCAGGAGTTCCACCGCGACCACACCCCGATCGAAGCGGCGCAGGAGCGGTTCGTCGATTTCGACCATGAGTTCGTCGGGCGGGCGGCGCTCGAGAAGGAGCCGTTCTTCGCGAAGCGCTGCCTCCACTTCTGAAACTGCGAAGATGGGACCGTACCCTGGCTCCACTGTTTTCGTCAAGTCAATCATGGA
>DAHVAA010000088.1 GCA_027314845.1 Thermoplasmata archaeon
GATCTCGAACTACGTCTCCGAGCTCGAGTCGTTGGGGCTGATCCGTGCGACGATCGTCTCTCGCGGACGCGGAGGTCGGACCCGGGAGATCATCGTGGACGTGCCGATCTCCGAGACGATGCCCGCGCTCGAAGAGGACCCGCTCATCGCCCCCGTGGGGAGACCGAAGTCCCGGGGGCAGATGCTTCTCACGAACTTCGACAACCCGGGTCGAACCGGGCCGTTCTGACGGGTTCGTTAGGTCCTTTTCGGCCGCTTACTCCCGCGGACTCGGTGCCGCGCAGAGCGCAAGGAGCCCCTCGGACCGCGCCGTGACCACCGGGCCCGTCGAGGCGCCGGAGTGGGGGGCGTAGACCGCAGAGCCGCTGCACGTCACGCTGGTGGTGGAGTCGGAGATGACGGCGCCGTTGGTGGCGTTGACGGCGGCCGTGTATTCGGTCCCGCTACCGGTGTAGCCGGCCATGCAGGTCGAAAAGACCACATTCCACATCGGCGCCTCGGTGATACTGAAGTTCAGGACCGAATAGCTGTAGCCGCCGACCAGCGAATAGGCGGCGTCCGCCTGAGCGTGCGCGGAGACGAACGCCGAGCCGTTGGTGGTCGCGGCGGCCGCCGCACCCGCGGCCGGGCTGTCCACGACCGAGCTCGGGACCGTGATATTGCCGTACACCGAATTCACGCAGCCCGATCCGGAGATCTCGCCCACGTACGACCCTTGCCCGTTGATCACGGCCGCGAACAGCAAAGCCGCCGGCGAGGCCTGGTAATAGATGAAGATCCAGAGTGGGCTCTCGCCGGAGTGGTAGTTCCCGGTGAACGTGGGGAACGTGAAGGAGCTGATCGAGCCTCCGGTGAGTGGGCAGCTCACGTTCGTGAGGTTTGAGGTGTTGTTGGTGAAGGAATTGCGGCTGTCGATCGCGTCCGCGACCACGAGCTTCGGTGACGAGGAGTGGGCCCCGGCGACGCCATCGGCGATCGGCTTGGCCTGGCTGTAGGTCTGCGCTCCACCGCCTCCGTTGCTGGTGAACGAGATCGCCTGAGATGCCGCCGCTCCCGAGACCTGGACGTTGCCCGACGCGGGGCTCGAGGTATAGCCCGAGACCGCGCCGACCGTGAACGGCCACGTGCCGTTCGGGCTCGTGAACGCGATGCTGGCGGTCGTTGACGACAGGCTCGAGCCGTTGAACGTCACCGACCAGCTCGCGCCCGAGGGCAGGCCGGACTCCGTGAACGTTACCGTGTAGGTGCCGGCGGGATTCGCGGTGAACGTGACCGCCTGGGACTGGTTCGCCCCCGCGACCGTGAGGCTCCCCGAGGAGGGGCTTCCGGTATAGCCGGTCGCGCTCGCGGACCAGGCATAGGTCCCGTTGTACTCCGAAAATACGATCGAGCTCGTGGAGGAGGACTTGGGGGTGCCCCCGAGGGTCACGGACCAGCTGGTTCCCGAAGGGAGGCCGGACTCCGTGAAGCTGACCGTGTAGCTCACGGCCACGCTAAACGACAGCGACTTCGACACGCTCGCCCCGGCGACCGCGAGGCTCCCGGAGGCGGGAGTCGGCGAGTAGCCGGTCGCGCTCGCGGTCCAGGAGTACGTGCCGTTCGCCATCTGGAAAACGATGGTGCCGGTCGTGGACGACTGTTGTGAGCCCCCGAGCGTGACGGACCAGCTGGTTCCCGCGGGCAGCCCCGTTTCGCTGAACGTGACGGAGTACCGGGTCCCGCCGCCTCCTCCCCCGCCGCCACTGCCGGCGAGGCTGAACCCGGGGATGACGCCCGAGAACAGCAGGGCGACGATCAGCAGTACGATGATCACGACGGCGACGACCGCGCCGAGAAGTCGTCTCGAAGCTCGCCGACCGCCGTCTCCCGGCGGAGCACTGGAAGGGGGTGGGCTAACGGTCGACGGCGGGGTGGACGACGGGGCAGTACTGCCCGAGGAAGCCGACATGTCGAAACCTCCACGCGGCATCGCGGCACCCGCACTTCAAGGCCAACTTAAGCGCTGAAACCGTGCAAGAGTGTCGCAATCTGCCACCATTCTTATGGAGGCGACGCGCAGCACCCGAACGGGTTCGGGAAAGTCCCCGGTTCAGGCGGACGCCGACTCTCGGGACGACTCCGCTTCGGCTGGCGAGACCGGACCCGCCCGCCGGCGCGCACGCTCCCGCCGCAGCTCACGGAGGTCCCGGTCGATCTCGCGCAGCTCGGTGCTGGCCCGGCGGAGGCGCACCCGCGCGATCGCCTCGAGGACCGCGATCTCCCGGTCGATCTGCTCGTCGGAACCGCGATACCGGCTCATGCCGCAGTTTCGCTGTCGATCTGGGCCTTCTGGAGCTTGGCCGAGAAGTCGACAAAGACACTCTTGATCTCCGTGAACTCCTCGACCGCGGCGCTGCCGGCTTCCCGCCCGCCGTTGCCGGTGTTCTTCACGCCCCCGAACGGGAGCTGGACCTCGGCGCCGATGGTCGGCGCGTTGACGTAGGTGATCCCAGCTTCCAGGTCCTGGATCGCGCGGAAGGCGCGGTTCACGTCCCGGGTATAGATCGCGGATGAGAGCCCGTAGTCGACGTCGTTCGCGACCCGCACCGCCTCCTCGTAGTCGGACACCCGGATGACCGAGAGTACGGGACCGAAGATCTCCTCCTTCGAGATCCGGGTGCCGTGACGCGTCTCGAAGATCGTCGGCTGGAGGAAGAACCCGCGGTCATACGCGCCGCCCTTCAGCTTGTGCCCGCCGTAGCGCAGCTTCGCCTCCTTCTTGCCGACCTCGATGTACTCGAGGATCTTCTCTTCCTGATCGCGCGAGGCGACCGGACCCATCCCGGTCGCGGGGTCGAGCGGGTCCCCCACGGAAAACCGCTCGAGGCGGTCGGTGAGCATCCCCAGGAACTGGTCGTAAATCCGCTCGTGGACGATGAGCCGGCTCGTCGCGGTGCACCGCTGGCCCGAGGTACCGAAGGCGCCGAACAGTACCCCGTCGAGCGCGAGCGGAAGGTCCGCGTCCTCCATCAGAATCACCGGGTTCTTCCCGCCGAGCTCGAGGTGGACCATCTTGAGCCCCTGCGCGCCACGGACGTACACGTCGCGGCCGGCGGCGACGCCCCCCGTGAAGGAAACGGTCCGAACGCGGGGGTCCTCGACCAAGGCATTTCCCACCACGGAACCGGGGCCCGTCACGAAGTTGAGCACGCCGGCGGGCACTCCGGCCTCCTCATAGATCTTCACGACCTCGGCTCCGCAGCGCGCGGTGCCGGACGCCGGCTTGAAGACGACCGCGTTCCCGGTCACCAGCGCCGCGGCGATCTTCCAGTTCGGGATCGCGGTCGGGAAGTTCCACGGAGTGATGCAGGCCACCACCCCCTTCGGCTGTCGAACAGTGAGGCAGAACTTCGACCGGAGCTCGCTCGGGACGGTCTCCCCGAAGAGCCGGCGGCCCTCGCCCGCCATGTACTCGATGAAGTCAATCGACTCCTGGACGTCGCCCCGGCCCTCGCTGATGACCTTGCCCATCTCGCGAGTTACGACCCGGCCCAGTTCGTCCTTGGCGTGCTTCATCAGATGCGCCGCTTCGAGCAGGATCTCCCCCCGTTTCGGGGCCGGCGTCTCCCGCCACGCGCGGAACGCCTTCGCCGCGGCGGCCACCGCGTCGGAGGCGTCCTTCGCGGTCCCCGCGACGAACGACCCAACCGTCTCCCCGGTGGCCGGGTTCGTGGTCGAGAACCGCTTCGCGTTCCGGGGGGTGACCCACTTTCCACCGATGAAGAGCCCGAACTGCTCCGCCTGAGGCGTCATTGTGACCACCTTCGTGGCTCGGACCACGGTCCGGCGCGCTAAAAGCGGTACCGGCCCCCGAAGGGCAAGCATTTTCGGAGGGGGCCCTTCCGGGGTTGGGATGATCGACCTCGAGCTCCTGCGCAAGGAGCCGGACCGGGTCGCGGAGAACCTCGGCCGGCGGCGGGCCCCGGAGTATCTCGAGCTCCTGAAGGGGGCCCGCGAGAAGGATGCGGAGTGGCGCACCGTCCTCGGGGAGGCCGACGAGCTCCGACACCGCCGGAACGCCCTCAGCCAGGAGATCGCGAAAGCCCGCGCGAAGGGGAGCCCGGCGGCCGAGTTCGAGGCCGAGGCCCGCACGGTGCCCGACCGGCTCCGGGCGATCGAGGAACGAGAAGCCCGGCTCCGGTCCGAGCGGGATGGCCTTTTGCGACGCCTCCCGAATCTGCTCGACGACTCCGTGCCGTTCGGTAAGGACGATACCGAGAACGTCGTGGTCGCGAAGTGGGGAGAGCCCGAGGCGGGCGGTACGCCGCTCGCCGCCCACGGCGATGCGCTCGAGCGGCTCGGGATGGCAGAGTTCGAGCGCGCGCACCGGGTGAGCGGTGCCGGGTTCTACTACCTGAAGGGAGGGATCGTGCTTCTCGACCTCGCCCTTCAACGGATGGCCCTCGACCTGTTGGTGGAAAGGGGGTTCACTCCCGTCGAGCCCCCGCTGATGCTGCGGCGGGGACCGTACGAGGACGTCACCGACCTCTCCGATTTCGAGAAGGTCATGTACCGAGTCGAGGGAGAGGACCTCTACCTGATCGCGACGAGCGAGCATCCGCTCGCAGCACTCTACCGGGGAGAGATCCTGGACGAGGACTCCCTCCCGATCCGACTCGCGGGGATCAGCCCGTGCTTCCGCAAGGAGATCGGGGGCCACGGGGTCGACCAGAAAGGCATTTTTCGGGTCCACCAATTCCAGAAGGTCGAGCAGTTCGTCTTCTGCCGGCCCGAGGACTCTCCCCGGATCCACGAGGAGCTGCGGGCCAACGCCGAGGAGGTCCTCCGTCGGCTCAAGGTACCGTACCGGGTCGTGAACGTCTGCACGGGCGACGTCGGCACCGTGGCCGCGAAGAAGTACGACATCGAGGCATGGTTTCCCCGGCAGAAGGCGTATCGTGAGGTCGTGAGCTGCTCGAACTGCACCGACTACCAAGCCCGTCGCCTCCGCATCCGAATGGGCAAGGCCGGTCGCCCCGGGAAGGTCGTACCGCACACGCTGAACTCCACCGCGGTCGCCACCTCTCGCGCCCTCGCCGTTCTACTCGAGCAGTACCAGAAGCCCGACGGTTCGATCGAGGTCCCTGAGGTGCTTCGCCCGTACCTCGGCGGTCGGGCCGCCCTTCTCCCCGAGCGCCCTGTCCCGTGAACCCGCAAGGGTGACCTCGCGGGCACAGTCAGCCCTACTTGCCGCGCCCTTCCGGGCCGCTTTGCCTAAACGCGCGGCACGGTGTTCCCGAAGGGGGACCCTGTGAGCCGGCAGCATCTGCTCGATGAATACTCGGCGGAAGGTACGATGGCCGCGCCGCTTCCCCCTCCCGCGGGCCGGCCCCGCCCCCCGGCCGTTCCCGGCGTCTGGCGCGTCGTCGGCGGAATGGTGGATCACCCCCTCTTGCGGCCGAACGAGATCCGCGCCCTGCCGTTCCAGCTCGACCTCGCCCGGGTCGGGCTCGAGGAGGACCTTCTGGTCGTCCTCCCGACCGGTCTCGGCAAGACGGTGATCGCCGCGCTGCTCGCGGCGGAGGTCCTGCGGGCGCATGAGGGGAAGGTGCTGTTCCTGGCCCCGACGCGGCCGCTCGTCCAGCAGCACGCCGAGTCGTTCGCCCGCTGGCTCGTCCCCCTGCGCGCGGCCCGGTTCACGGGCACCGTGCGCCGGCCCGTGCGCGAGGGAGCCTGGGAAGGGGCGGATTGCGTGTTCGCGACGCCCGAGATCGTGCAGAACGACCTCGCCGCCGGACGGTACCGGCTGGACGACGTCGCCCTCGTGGTCTTCGACGAGGCCCACCATGCCGTGGGCAAGTACGTGTACGTGCCGATCGCCGCCCGGTACGCGGCCGAACGGCCCGTGGGAGGAAGGGTCCTCGCGCTCACCGCGTCGCCCGGCGGTCGGGACGAGCGGATCGAGGAGGTCGTATCGGCCCTCGGGGTCCGCCGCATCGAGGCGCGTACCCGGGAGGACGAGGGAGTACGGGAGCACGTTCAGCCCGTTGAGGTCGATTACCGCTGGGTCGACCTGCCCCCCGCGACCGCTCGGATCCGCGACCTCCTGGCGGAGGCGTCGCACGGGGTGGCCCGCAAGCTCCAGAAGATGGGGTTTCTCCGCAAGAAGCCGATCGCCTCGCTATCGGTCAAGGACCTGATCGCGCTCCGAGCGGAGATCTTCGCACGTCCCGGGCCGATGGTACGCCGGTTCGGTCCGCTGTTCCATCAGCTCGTGCTCCTCCATCTCCACCACGCCCAGGAGCGGCTCGAGACCCAGGGCCTCTCGCCGTTCCTCCAGTACTTCGACCGGCTCGAGTCGAAGGAGAAGCCGAGCCGGGGGGACCTCGCGGTCCTGAAGCTTCCCGAGGTCGTGACCGCCCGTCGCGAGGCGACCGAGTTCCTTCGGGTCACCCGGGAGCCCTCTCACCCCAAGCTCGATGCCCTCGTCGAGCTCGTGCGCGCGACGCTCGCCGCGCCCCGGGACCATCCGCCCCGGATCCTGGTCTTCGCCCAGTACAGGGATACGATCCAGACCATCCAGGAGGCGCTCGAGCGTCAGGAGTGGAGCGTGGGCCGCTTCGTCGGTCAGGCGACCCGTGACCGGAAGGACAAGGGAATGAACCAGAAGGAACAGGCGCGGGTGCTGGACGGGTTTCGACAGGGCCGCTTCCCGCTGCTCGTCGCGAGCAGC
>DAHVAA010000089.1 GCA_027314845.1 Thermoplasmata archaeon
AGTGGCCCGAGAACCCCTCGATCGTCGCGAGCTCGAGCTTGACCGAGACCGTGATCTGACGCGAGCCGTCGAGGAACGTCGCCTCGCTCATCCCGCGCTGGAGCCGACGGCCGAACGTCCCCTGGGCCTGGTAGCCAACGAAAAGGAGCCCGTTCTTCTCTTCGGACGCCCAGGCCCGGAAGTACTCCATCACCGGCCCGCCGCTCATCATGCCCGACGTCGCGAGGACGATGCACGGCTCCTTGGAATCGACGATGCCCATCCGCATCTGGGAGGAATCGACCCGATGGAAGACGTCCGAGAGGAACGGGTTGTCCCCCTGCTGGAAGATCTGGGTGCGCAGCTGACTGTTGAGATACTCGGGGTAGGCGGTATGGATCGCGGTGGCCTCGAAGATCATCCCGTCGAGGTAGATCGGAACGCGGGGGATCTTCCCCTCCCGCATCTTCTCTTCCAGGACCAGCATGACCTCCTGGGAGCGCCCGACCGCGAAGACGGGGACGATCAGCTTGCCGCCGCGGGCGAGGATGCGGGTCGCCAGCTCACTGAACTGGTCCGTCGCTTGCTGGCGGCTCGGCTGGACATCGCGGTATCCGCCGTAGGTCGACTCCATCACGAGCGTCTCGAGGCGCGGGAAGCGGTTCGTCGCGGGGTTGAACAGCCAGCTCCGCTCGAACTTGATGTCCCCGGAGTAGGCGAGATTGTGGTCCCCCTCGCCCAGGTGGAAGTGGCAGATGGACGAGCCGAGGATGTGGCCGGCGTTGTGGAGCGTGAGCCGCATGTCCGGGGCGATGTCGGTCGTCTCCCCCCAGCGCAGCGGGATGGTCCGGGTCACGAGCTCGCGCACGTGCGAGGAGTCGTAGAGCCCGCGCCGCGCCTCCTGATTGACGACCTTGATCGCATCGAGAAGCATGAGGGTCATCAGGTCCCGGGTCGGTGCGGTGGAGTAGATCGGTCCCTTGTAGCCGTACTTGAGCAGTACCGGGACGAGCCCGCAGTGGTCGAGGTGCGCATGGGTGACGACGACCGCGTCGAGCGAGTCGAGCGGAAGGAGCTCGGGGGCGTTGAAGTACGGCGTGCCGTCGGAGCCCGGGTCGATCCCGCAGTCGATCAGGACCTTCGAGTTCTGCGTGGTGAGGAGGTGCGCGCTCCGTCCGACCTCCCGGTAGCCGCCGAGGGCGGTGTTCCGCGCCCAGAGTTTCTCGGGTAGCGGGTCTCGGGCGATGCGGATCCCGACCTTCTTCAAGAACGACCGGCGGTCGTCGAAGGAGTTCCTCAGGTGGATGCGGACCTCTTCGACGGTCTTCGAGGGGATCGGAGGGGTGCGGACGACCGTCGGCACCCAGCCGATCTTGCGTTTGAGGTCGTTCAGGATCGCTCCGCCCCGGCCGATGGCGGCGCCCGGGTTGGCCGCTTCGATCGTCACCTCGCCGGTTTCGGGCTCGAAGAACAGCTGGTTGATCTCGGCCTCCGGGGGGATCACCTCACGGATCGACTTCTCCGCCTCTTTCGGTTCGATGAGCGTGGCGGGGTCGGACCGGACGACGACCCGTCGGTGGAGGCGCTGGGCCACCTGCCGCAGGTAGTCGCCCCCCGACAGGAACGTGTCGAGCTGCTTCGTGTAGAGAACGATGTGCGGGCCTTCCAGCTCGATGTCGGTGACCTCGATCGTTTCCGGCAGCACTTCTTTCAGCGCTTGCCGGGTTTGGTCTAGTAACGAGTCGAAACTCATTCCACATTGGAAAAGGTTCGCGGGAAGAGGTTGGGAACGGGTGCCCGGACCCGCAGGACGGCTAAGGGAGGGCGGGAGGCAACGGAATCTTAAGGGCCTTCAGGCGTTTATTAATTTCGTCCTCGGTGAGTTCGCGATACTCCTTCGGGGAGATGATGTGGACGAGGTAGCCGTCGCCGCTCGCGCTGTCGCGCTTCATCGCCGCGGTCAGGCCCCGAAGGGCGAGGTCGACCCCGTCGGCGGTTGACATGTCCCGGGAGTAGCCTTCCTCGAGGAGACCGTAGGCGAAGTACGACCCGGAGCCGACCGACACGAACCGGTCCTCGATACAGCCGCCGGCCGGGTCGACCGAGAAGACATGGCTGCCCTTCCCGTCCACTCCGCCCAGGATCAACCAGGCGTAGTAGGGGTAGAACCGGTTCCCGTTCAGGATGTTCGCGAGCAGCGTCGCGGCGCCCTCGGCCGTGAGCGGCGCGCTCCGGCGGAGCCGGTAGAGCGAAACTTCGGCCTTGAGGTACCGGGCGAGCACCTGGGCGTCACCGACCAGCCCCGCGATCGTGATACCGATGTTCTGGTCGATCTTGAACAGCTTCTGGGTCTGCTTGTTCGAAATGACATTGCCCGCGGTCGCACGACGCTCGGTGGCGAGGACGACCCCGTCCTTGCAGACCATCCCGATCGTCGTCGTGCCCTTCAGAAGGCGCTCCTCGTCGGACGCGCTGATGACGCTCTGCATCGCTCCCCCTCCGGCAACCCGGAAAGCGAGAGGCCGACCCGGGGTCGCTATATAAGCGCTCACGCGGCGATTACCGAGGGACCACTCGGGAACCCAAAGGCACCTCCCCGCCCCCGCGGAGCGCGCGGCCCCCTGAGGAACCGCGTCGCGGCGCACAACCGATTAAAGCAGCGCTCGTTTCGGGCGGCCCGGTTCGGATGCGGAAACACGATGTTGTCGTGGTCGGAGCCGGTCTCGCCGGACAGCGCGCCGCCCTCGCGGCCATTGAGGCGGGGTCCGACGTGGCGATCGTGTCGAAGTTGCATCCGTTGCGCTCGCACTCGGGGGCCGCGCAGGGCGGGATCAACGCCGCGGTCGGCGCGGAGGACTCGGTCGACACGCACATCTACGATACGGTGAAGGGCTCCGACTATCTCGGAGACCAGGACGCGATCGAGTTCTTCTGCCGGGAAGCCGGCCCGACCGTCGTCGAGATGGAACACTTCGGCACGATCTTCAGTCGCGCGCCGGACGGAGCGCTCGCGCGCCGCGCGTTCGGAGGCGCCGGATTCCCGCGAACGATCTACGCCGCCGACCGCACGGGGCTCGCGCTGCTGCAGGGCCTGTGGGAGCGCCTCGGGACGGAGCGTTTCACGCTCTACGAGGAGTGGGAGTTGACCGGCCTCGTGGTCCGGGACAATCGGGTCCAGGGCATCGTGGCCCTCGACCGCAAGCGCGGTGAGTTCGAGGGGATCGCCGCGAAGGCGGTCGTCCTGGCGACGGGACCGGCCGGTCGCGTCTACGGCCGAACCACGAACGCCCACAGCTGCACGGGCGACGGTCTCGCGGCCGCGTACTCGGCCGGAGCGTTCCTCAAGGACATGGAGTTCGTCCAGTTCCATCCGACCGCGCTCCTCGAGTCGAGCATTCTCATCACCGAGGGCGCCCGCGGTGAGGGCGGCTTCCTCCGGAACGCGACCGGCGACCGGTTCATGTCGAAGTATGCGCCGCACGTCCTCGAGCTCGCCTCGCGCGATGTGGTGTCTCGGGCGATCGTGACGGAGGTGAACGAGGGGCGAGGGTTCACGGGGCCGTACGGCGGCTTCGTCCACCTCGAGCTGATGCACCTCGGGCGGGAGAAGGTCGAGAGCCGGCTCCAGGAGATCTGCGACTACTGCCGGCACTTCGCCGGGATCGACCCGGTCACGGAAGCGATCCCGGTCTATCCGGCCCAGCACTACATGATGGGGGGCATCGGCACGAACATCGAAGGCGCAACGAGCCTTCCGGGGCTCTTCGCGGCCGGCGAGGCCGCGTGCGTCTCCATCCACGGCGCGAACCGCCTCGGCGGGAATTCCCTGCTCGAGACCCTCGTCTTTGGCAAGCAGGCCGGGATCGCGGCGGCCGCCGCCGCGTAGTCGGCGGCCTCGCCCGAGCTGCGTCCGATCGACCTCGACGCGGCGACGTCGCCGTACCGCGCCTGGGCGAGCCGGTCGGACGGCGAGGACCCCTCAACGCTTCGGACCGAGATGCAGCAGACGATGGACCGGTACGTGGGGATCTACCGCACGGAAGCCGACCTGCTCGAGGGCCTGCGGCGGGTCCGCGCGCTCCAGAAGCGCTTCGCCAACGTGCGCGTGGTCGACCGAGCGAAGGTGTACAACCTCAACCTTACCGACGCGATCGAGACCGGCTACATGCTCGACCTCGCCGAAGTGATCGTGGTCGGCGCCTACGCACGCCTCGAAAGCCGGGGTGCCCACTCCCGCATCGACTACCCGAAGCGGGAAGATGCCCACTGGATGCGGCACACCCTCGCCAAGAAGGGTCCGGAAGGACCGGTCCTCTCCTATTCCGGGGTCGCCTACACCCGCTGGGAACCGAAGGAGCGTGTCTACTGATGAGCGAAGAGATGGTCTCCGCTACGTTCGAGGTCTACCGACACGACCCGGCGGCCGGGGCGAAGCCCCGCTACCAGCGGTACACCCTCGACCTCGCCCCGCACACCCCGGTGCTGACCGCCCTCCTGCGGATCCGCGCGGAGGTCGACCCATCGCTCACCCTGCGCTACTCCTGTCGGAGCGCGATCTGCGGCTCGTGCGCGATGCAGATCAACTCCAAGAGCCGGCTCGCGTGCGAGACCCACATCGGGCCCGAGATCGCTCGCCACGGTCGCATCGTGGTCGAGCCGATGCGCAACCAGCCGGTCCTGCGCGACCTGGTGGTCGACCAGGCGCCGTTCTGGCGCCAGTACTCGCTCATCGAGCCTCACCTGAAGCTCGACCCCGCGCACCCGATGCCGGCGGACCGGCCGACCTCGATGAGCCCGGAGCAGGTCGATCGTTTCAAGGAGACGCCGAGGTGCATCGCCTGCGCGGCCTGCTATTCGGCGTGCCCGGCGGTCGAGGCGGACGCCGGCTTCCCGGGCCCCATGGCGCTCGCGAAGCTCTACCGGTTCGTGGTCGACCCCCGCGACCAGGCCCATCAGGACCGCCTCGTCCGGATCCAGCCGAACGGTCTGTGGCTCTGCCTGCGCTGCCACCTCTGCACCGAGTCCTGCCCGAAGGACGTGCGGCCGAGCGAACGGATCCGCGACCTGAAGGAGATGGCGATCGCGGCGCAGGGCGCGACGGAGAACGGCTCTCGCCATGCCGTCGGCTTCAAGGACAACATCTCGGACGCCGGCCTGTTGAACGAGATGCGGCTCGTCCGACAGACGTACGGCCTGCTCGGCATGCTCGGGCAGGTGCGCCAGGGTCTGCGGATCGTCCGGAAGAAGCGCGAGGTCATGCGCAAGCCGCACCGGATCCAGAACGTGGAGGAGGTCCGGAAGATCTACGAGGCCCTGGAGGAGAAGGAGGCGCCTCCGTGAAGCTCGCGTACTACCCCGGCTGCGTCGCCCAGGAGTCGGGGAAGGAGCTCGACATGGCGACCCGCTACGTCGCGAAGTCCCTCGGGATCGAGCTCGTCGAGTTCCCGAACTTCTCCTGCTGCGGCTCGGGCTTTGTCGACGAGGCGAACGAAGTCCTGAACGTGGCGATCAACGCCCGCAACCTCGCGATCGCCGAGCGGGCCGGGCTAAACATCCTCACGATCTGTTCGACGTGCCAGGGGATGCTCTCGCTCGCGAACCTGCGACTGAAGGACCCGGCGGTGCGCACCCGCGTGGAGACGGCGCTCCGGCCTCTCGGGATGGCCTACACCGGTCGCGTGCAGGTCAAGCACCTCCTTCGGGTCCTCACGGAGGACGTCGGGCTCGACGCGATCCGGGCGAAGGTCCGCCGTCGCCTCAACGGACTCAAGGTGGGGGCGTTCTACGGTTGCCACCTCCTCCGCCCGGCCGATGAGCTCGGGTGGGAGAGCGGCGAGGAGCCGCACGCCTTCGAGGACCTCCTCACCGTCCTCGGCGCGACGCCGGTCGAGTACCGCGGCCGCGTCATGTGCTGCGGCTTTCCGATCCAGTTCGTGAAGGGGGAGACCGCGAGCCGGATCGCCGGCCGCCAGATCCTGGACGCCCGGGCGCACGGCGCGGACGCGATGGCGACCCCGTGCCCGCTCTGCCACATCTCGCTCGACGCCTACCAAAACCAGGCGGCGAAGGCGGTCGGGCAGCCGCTCGACATGCCGGTCTTCCACCTTCCGCAGGTCGTGGGCCTCGCCTTCGGTGCCTCGCCGGAGGAGCTCGGGCTGCCGCGCCACCTGGTTCCGACCGATGCCGCGCTCGAGAAGATCGCCGTCCGCTGATCCGGGGTCTTCCCCGGACCGCCGCCGCTACGCGAGCGGGACGCCGTGGGAGCCGAAGGTCGGCTACAGCCGGGCGGTGCGGGTCGGCGACCGGGTCCTCGTCTCGGGGACGACCGCGACCGGGCCGGACGGACTCCTGATCGGCCGCGACGACCCGTATCGCCAAGCCGTCCAGGCGCTCGACAACATCGAGCGGGCCCTCCGGGCCCTCGGAAGCGCCCTCGAGGAGGTCGTTCGGCTCCGGGTCTACATCACGGACTTCGCCGACTTTGAGCAGTTCGCGCGTGCGTTCGGCGAGCGGTTCGGAGCCGTCCGTCCGACCAACACGATGGTCCGGGTCGCGGGCCTGGTCGACCCGGCGATGCGGATCGAGGTCGAGGCGGAAGCGGTCGTCCCTCCGCGCCGCCCGCGCGCTCGGCTCAGCGCGCGTCGTCCGGCGGCGCGCCGCCCGACTTCAGGGCGCGCCCTCCGGCGCCAGCCG
>DAHVAA010000008.1 GCA_027314845.1 Thermoplasmata archaeon
AAAGCATCTAAGCCCGAAACCCCCTCGAAAAAGAGAGACCTCCAAGGACATTCGTAGAAGACGAGCTCGATAGAGCCGGGGTGTACGCGGAAAGCCTTCGGGCGATCCGCTCAGCCCGCGGCCACTAACGTCCGCAGCTACATCAACTGGTTGCGCTTGGCAGTTAAGCAGAACGCGTGTGGTTCTTTTTTCCCCGGAACCCGACCCCGGGCCGAACGGCTCGACGGGGTTTTCCCGTCCGGTGGTTCGGGAGGTCGTGCCGTCGCTCGGAGTGAGCCGCACCCATTGGCCCGTCGTCGCGTGGATCCGTTTGAAGCTCCCGCCGCGGCCGCCGCCCGTGATGCTGATGGCCGGCCCGCCGCCACCCCCCGAGCCCCCCCTCGAGCTTCTCGAGCCGAATCCGGTGCCGACCGACCCTCGACGGCGCGTCTACGCGTTCGAGGAGGACCACGGCGACTGGGTGGTGCGGCTCGTCTGGGACTCGGACGACCCCGAGCTCCTCGAGGCGGAATGCCGCGCCCCGCTCTACGGGAGTCGCCTTCCGAAGGAAGCGGTCGAGGCGTTCTGGGCCGCGGTGAAGCCGCTGGTCGCCCCGATCGGACCGCTCCCGGTCGACTCGGCCGACCCGCTCCCGTGAGTCCGACGCGCTTTCGGTCGCGCGAAAGATAAAGCGCCGGGGAGGGTCCGCCTCCCGTGCTCCGCGCCACGTTCCAGCATCTTACGGGGGTAGGACCCGCGACCGAAGCGGAGCTGTGGCGCGCCGGCTACCGGGACTGGAAGGAGCTCCTCGACCGGCCCGAACGGCTCGGAGCGGACCCCGCCGGACACCGCCGTCTCTTCGACGAAGTGGCGGCGAGCGAGCGAGCCCTCGCCGAACGGGACGCCGGGTTCTTCGCGCGTCGGCTGACCGGCGGGGAGCACTGGCGGGTCCACCCCGAGTTCGCGCGCGAGACCGCCTATCTCGACATCGAGACGACCGGGCTCTCGCCGTTCCAGGGGATCGTCACGGTCGTCACGGTCCACGGTGGGGGCGCGACCCGCTCGTTCATCGCCGGCGAGGACCTCGAAGAGCTCCCGGCCTACCTCCGACGGTTCGGGGTCCTGGTGACGTTCAACGGGCGACGGTTCGACGTACCGTTCCTCGAGGTCGCCTTCCCGCAGCTGGTCGTGCCGCCGCTCCACATCGACCTCCGGTTCGTCTTCTATCGTCTCGGGATCGCCGGCGGCCTCAAGCGGATCGAAGAGCGGCTGGGGATCGGCGACCGGTCCGGGGTCGAAGGGATCCACGGCCCGGACGCGGTGCGGCTCTGGCAGGAGTACCGCCGCGGGAGCCGCGCCGCGCTCGAGCGGCTCGTTCGGTACAACCGCGCCGACACGGTGAACCTCGAGCCGCTCCTCGAGCGGGCGGTCCGGGACCTGGGAGGTCGCCTGTTCTCCGCAGCACCGCGCGCCGGTCCGAACGGAGCGGCGGCCCTCGCGGGGGGCTAGCCGTCGTGGCCGGCCCGCCGGAGATCGCGGTCATCGTCGGTGATTATTCGCGTCGGCGCTTCCTTTCGTTCGCCCTGGCTTCTCTCTCGGCCCAGACGCTCGCGCGCGACCGGTTCGAGATCGTCGTCACGAAGAACTGGCGCGACCCCGAGATCGACCGGTCCCTCGAGGCGCTGCGCGCCACCGTGCTGTTCGACGAGGAGCCCCGCATCGGGCAGTGGCTCCGTCACGCGGTGGAGGCCTGCCGCGCCCCGATCCTCACGTTCCTGGACGATGACGACGAGTTCGAACCGGAGCGCCTCGCCCGGGTCCTCGAGGTGTTCGCGCAGCACCCCGACCTCGGCTTCTACCGGAACCGCGTGCAGGTCATCGACCGGGAGGGTCGCCCGGTCCCGCGGAACGACTGGCGAGAGCTCGAGGTCGACCCCACGTTCGATGGGACCGGTCCCGTGTACCTCGACCGGCAGGACGAGGGACGAGTTCTCGACCTGGTCGCGCGCCGGACGCATGCCACGTTCAACTCGAGCACGATGGCGGCCCGCCGCGAGATCCTCGAGGGGAAGGGCCGGGACGTGTTCGACGGGACCGAGCTCCCCGACCTCGCGCTCTCGGTCCTCGGCGTGCTGTCGGGGCGTCCGCTCTATCTGGATGACCGACGGCTCACGCGGTTCCGGTACTACCGGGGGAGCGTGACCCACGAGGCCCCCTGGCTCCGCCGGGCGGAGCTGTCGTTCCGGGCGCTCGGCGCCGCCACGGCCCGCTCGTCCTATCCGGACCTCTCGGGTTGGCTCGAGGAGAACGCGGTTCACTTCGGCCGGATGTGGCGCGGTAGTGAGCTCGTCGAGCGCGTCGCGTCCCGGACGGACCGGCGCGAGGTGGCCCAGCGGACCGCCGAGTACCTCCGCTTTCTCGGGCGACACCCCAAGGAGCGTGCGTGGACCCTGGAGACGTGGGCCGCGGCGGCCTACGGGCTCGCCTACATCGGTCTCCCCGGGCCGGTCGCGCGCGTGGCCCACGCTCGCCTGGTCGCGCGGGGGATGCTCGCCTAAACGCGAGATGGTCCGCGAGGAGCGGGGGCGGCCTCGAGCTCGGGCGGGGGGATCGGCCAATCCTCGGGCGGCGAAGCCGCGCGCACCCGTTCGAGCGCGCTCGCGCAGTACTCCGCGGAGGAATCGATGTGGAGGTAGTGACGCCCGAGCCGACGGGCGACCGCCGCGACGGTGCCGGTTCCGCCGAACATGTCGAGGACCACGTTGCCGCGGTAGCTGTAGAACTTCACGATCCGCTCGATGAGCTCCTCGGGGAACGGCGCCGGGTGACCGTGGCGCTTCCGCTCCGGCGGTATCGGCCAGAAGCCGTCGGAGAACCGCTCGAACTCCCGCGCCGTGATGTCGACCGCGGCCGGGTCTCCCGGTAGCTTCCACTGGCCCTTCGAGAAGACGAGCACGTACTCCCAGGAGGGCACGATGTGGGGGTTGGACGGGCTCCTCCAGCTCCCCCACGCCGTCCGCCGTCCCATCGTCTGCTTGTACCAGATGATCTCGGTCCGCATGATGTAGCCGAGCTCCCGGAGGTCCCGGGACAGGTCGTGATGGATCGGGCGAAAGTCCTTGATGGACGTCGGCGCGACGTTGAGCACGAACCGCCCGCCCGGGACGAGGACCGCGTGGAGCGCCCGCCAGACCTCTTTCAACCATCCCAGATACCGCTCGGGGCTGAGGTCGTCGGAGTACCCCCGGTACGGGATGCGGACGTTGTAGGGCGGACTGGTCACGGCGAGATGTACGGTCTCGCGCGGGAGGCGGCCGAGCACGGCCAGCGCGTCGCCTTGGACGATACGGTCGAACGGACCGGAGGACTCGGCCCGAGCCGGACGCGCCATCCCCCGCGCGAGCGACCACCGTGAGATGAACGTTCGCCCGACCCGTTCGTACTAGCCCGTCGGGGCGCGGGCCGCGTCCACCTCGTCCGCGACCCGCTCGGCGATGGCGAACGCCGCGGTCGCGGCGGGAGAAGGAGCGTTCAGGACGTGCAACGACCCCGGCCCCCGGACCAGGACGAAGTCGTCCTCGAGGCTCCCGTCGGGCCGCACCGCCTGCGCGCGGACGCCGCTCGTCCGGCGGCCGAGGTCGGAGCGGCGGACCTCGGGCCACAACGCCCGCACGGCATCGAGGTAGACGGCCGGGCTCCAGGACCGGAGCCACTCCCGGGCCGAGAGCCCACCGTAGCGACGCGCGAGGCCGAGGGAGCCCGGGAAGAGCGCGAGCCGGGCGAGCTCGCGCAGATCCCATGCGCCGGGCCGGTAGCCCTCCCTCGCCAGTGACCGGGTAGCGTTCGGTCCGGCGAGAAGCCGGCCGTCGACCGTGGGGGTAAGGTGGACTCCGAGGAACGGAACCTCAGGATCGGGAACGGGATAGACGAGGCACGGCACCCGGGACCGGACCCGTGGGGCGAGCTCGTAGAAGTCCCCACGGAACCCGACGATCTGGACCGGCGGTCGGACCCCCATCGCTCGCGTGACGAGGTCGCTCTGGAGGCCGGCGCAGTTGACCACGTGCCGGGCCCGAACGCGGCCGGCCGGCCCGGAGAGGGTCCATCCGTCGGGCCCTCGCTCGGCCCGCTCGAGCCGCCAGTCGGTCGTAACGGCCGTTCCGTGCGCGACCAGTTCGGCCGAGAGGCGATGCGCGAGCGCCGAATAGGAGACGATCGCGGCCGTGGGCACGTCGAGCGCCCCGCACCCAGCGACCCCCGGTAGTCGGTCGGCGAGCTCCTCCGCGTCAAGGCGGCGGACCGACTCGACGCCGTTCGCCCGCGCCCGGCCGAAAAGCGTGTCGAGCATCGGGAGCTCGCCCGGTCGTACGGCCACGATCAGCTTACCGACGGTCCGCACCAAGACCGACCGCTCGTGGGCGAAGGCGAGCAGCGCCGTTCGCCCTTCGAGGCACAGGCGCGCCTTGAGGGACCCCGGCCGATAGTAGACCCCCGAGTGCACGACCCCACTGTTGTGCCCGGTCTGGTGGTGCGCGACCTCCGACTCCTTCTCGAGTACCGCGGTCGACCACTCGGGATGGCGAGCGGCGAGCGCTCGGGCCGCGGTGAGGCCGACGATCCCCCCACCGAGCACGACCAGGTCGAAGGTTTCGGACATCGGAGGGCGAGCGGGGGGTCGAAGCGGCCCCGCGGTCAAAGAAGTAGTGTCGGGTCCTAAAGGCTCGGGCCTTCCCCCCGGATTTGGAGGTGCGCGCGCGCGTCCGTCGGCGGACGCCGCCGTCAAGCGAGGTCGAGCGAAAGTTTACGTTATAATCTACGCCCGGGTCCCCGACCGACTCCTATGCCTACGCAGGTCGTTGTTCCCAAGGAAGTCGCCGCGGGGGAGCGGCGTGTGGCGCTCGTGCCGGAGGTCGTGCGGGCGCTCACCAAGGCCGGCGTGGCCGTGGCGGTCGAGGCCGGCGCGGGTCTTTCGGCGGGTTATCCCGATCCCGCCTATTCGGCCGTGGGGGCGACGATCGAGCAAGACCGGCCGAAGCTGTTCGGTTCGGCCCAGCTGTTGCTCAAGGTGCAGGCTCCCACCCTGGAGGAGGTCGGATGGACACCGTCGGGAGCGGTGGTGATCGCGCTCGTGAACGCCTCGCGCAACCTCGACCGGGTCGGCGCGATGCGCGACCGTCGGCTCACCGTCTTCGCCCTCGAGCTGTTGCCGCGCATCACGCGCGCCCAGAGCATGGATGTCCTGAGCTCCCAGGCGACGGTCGCCGGGTACCGGGCGGCGCTGATCGGCGCGGAGCTCACCCCGAAGTTCTTGCCGATGCTGACCACCGCGGCGGGGACGATCCGACCCTCCAAGGTGCTCGTCCTCGGAGCCGGGGTCGCGGGCCTGATGGCGATCGCGACCGCCCGGCGGCTCGGGGCGGTCGTCGAAGGTTACGACGTGCGGCGCGCGGCCGGCGAGCAGGTCCGCAGTCTGGGAGCGAAGTTCCTCGAGCTGCAGATCAACGCCGAAGGCGCGGGCGGGTACGCCCGCGAGCTCACCGACGAGGAGAAGAAGCAGGAGTCCGAGATGGTCGCGAAAGCGGTCGCCGACGCCGACATCGTGATCACGACCGCCGCCATCCCCGGACGGCGGGCGCCGATCCTGGTTCGCGAACCGATGGTCGCTCGGATGCGGCCGGGTTCGGTGATCGTCGACCTGGCGGCCGAGACCGGCGGGAACTGCGAGCTGACGCAACCCGGCTCGACGGTCGTCGCGCACGACGTCTCCATCGCCGGACCGCTCAATCTCCCGAGCCAGCTTCCGTTCCACGCGAGCCAGATGTACGCGAAGAACCTCCAGTCGTTCCTCACCCTCCTCCTCACGAAGGAGGGGTCGGTCGTGACCGACTATTCCGATGAGGTCCTGAAAGGGAGCCTGCTCGTTTCGGGCGGAAACGTCCTGCACGCGCCGACCGCCGCTCTCCTGGCCGGAGGGAAGTAGATGGCGGCCGATCTGTGGACCGCGCTGTTCATCGCGCTGCTGGCGATCTTCACCGGTTACGAAGTGATCAGCCGGGTCCCTGTGCTCCTGCACACGCCGCTCATGAGCGGCTCGAACTTCATCCACGGGATCGTGCTCGTCGGCGCGATCGTCGCGCTCGGACTCGCGACGACCCCCCTCGAACAGGCGATCGGTCTCGTCGCCGTCGTGATGGGGGCCCTCAACGTGACGGGCGGGTACGTCGTCACCGAGCGGATCCTCGCGATGTTCGACCGGTCGCGTCCGAAGGGAGGGGCGAAGTGACGCTCCCCGGCATTCAGGACGTGATCAACGCGGTCTACGTGGTCGCGGTCCTGGTCTTCATCCTCGGGCTCCGGGCGATGAGCAGCCCGGCGACGGCCCGGCGCGGGATCCTCTACGCCGGCGTCGCGATGCTCCTCGCCGTCCTCGTGACGTTCTTCAGTCCCGGGCTCTCCAACTTCGAGCTGATCGCGTTCGGCGTCATCGTCGGGGGCCTGGGGGGTTGGTACTGGGCGCGGGTCGTGAAGATGACCGCGATGCCCCAGATGGTCGCGATGTTCAACGGGATGGGCGGAGGCTCGGCCGCCGCGATCGCCGCGGTGGAGCTCCTCGGGAACATCTCGGACCCCGCGACCTCGGGCCTCAGCATGGCCGGGGCGATCATCGGGTCGATCTCGATCGCGGGCAGCGTGGTCGCTTTCCTCAAGCTGCAGGGCTGGATCACCTCGCGCCCGATCGTGCTCCCCGCCCGCCAAGTGGTCAACATGGCGGTGCTCGTCCTCGGGGTGGCGTTCGGCGGCTACGCGCTCTACCTGCTCAACACCTTCTGGCTGCTGCCGTTCTACGTCCTCTTGCTCCTCTACGGGATACTCCTGACCCTGCCGATCGGCGGCGCGGACATGCCGGTGGTCATCAGTCTGTTCAACGCGCTCACGGGGATCGCGGTCGGACTGGACGGCTTCGCGCTGGTGAACGGGCCGCTCGGCGACGCGGGCTACGCGATGGTGATCGCGGGGGTCCTGGTCGGGGCGGCCGGGTCGATGCTCACCGTCCTCATGGCCCGCGCGATGAACCGATCGATCTCGAACGTATTCTTCGCGGCGTTCGGCGCGGCCGAGGAGACCGGGGCGAAGGTCGAGGGGCAGCTCAAGCCGATCGATGCCGCGGACGCCGCGGTGATGATGGCCTACGCCTCGCAGGTGGTCATCGTCCCGGGCTACGGGCTCGCGGTCGCGCAGGGCCAGCAGAAGGTCAAGGAGCTCGCCGACCTCCTCGAGTCGAGAGGGGTCACCGTCAAGTTCGCGATCCACCCGGTCGCGGGGCGTATGCCCGGCCACATGAACGTCCTGCTCGCGGAGGTCGGGGTCGCCTACGACAAGCTCTACGACCGCGACGCGATCAACGCCGAGTTTCCCGCGACGGACGTCGCGCTCGTCATCGGTGCGAACGATGTCGTGAACCCCGCGGCCCACCGCGTGGGGAGTCCGCTCCAGGGCATGCCGATCCTCGACGTCGAACAGGCGAAGAACGTGATCGTCATCAAGCGCGGCCAGGGCAAGGGGTTCGCCGGGATCGAGAACGACCTCTTCTATCGGGACAACTGCCGCATGCTCTACGGTGACGCCCAGCAGGCTGTCGGCGCCCTTGTCAGCGAACTCAAGAAGGCGGACTGAGCCCGCGCCCCCGACCAAGGGGAGTCGCTCGTCGGGCGGCCGACCGCGCGTCCGTCGCGCGACCCGGGTCGACCTTCCTCTCCTCGTCCGCCATCGACGTGCGATGTGGGAGGAGATCGGCGGGTCGACCCGAGGGGAGCTCGACCGGGCCGACCGGGCCTACCGGCGCTGGGTGCGGCGGGAGATGGAGGCGCACCGGTTCTTCGGGTTCCTCCTCGTGCGGTCGGACCGGTCCGTGGTCGGGAGCGGGGCCGTGTGGGTCCAACCGGCGCAGCCCCGGCCGGGGCGACTCGCTCGGCTCGAGATGCCGTACATCCTCTCGATGTACACCGAGCCGCGCGAGCGCGGCCGGGGGGTCGCCTCGGCCCTCGTCCGGGCGATGGTCCTATGGGCCGAGCGCCGAGGTTACCGGCGGGTCTTTCTCCACGCCTCCAAGGCGGGCCGACCGGTGTACGCGCATCTCGGCTTCGTGGAGGGGAACGAGATGCGGCTCGACCTCCCGCGGTCCCGGCGGAGCGGGCGATAGCGGCGCCGAAGTAGGAGACCGGGCCGGCGGAACGGTGCGCGTTGTGCGCCACAGCTCGACGAACAGGCCGAGGAGGAGGACCGTCAGGACCACGTCGAGGACCGCGCTCGGCCAGGTGACGCCGTCGTCCCACGCCCAGACGTTGAGGGCGACCGTATAGTTCACCGAGCCGACCGTCGCGATCCCCCAGACCCACCACCGGGCGCGGAGGCTGACAAGGGCCACCGGCAAGAGCCAGATGAGAATATTGAACGACAAGAAGGGGGTGAGGAGCGCGAGTCCGGTGAGCACGATCGCCGCCGCGAGGACGCCCGAGCGGACGCGGAGGAAGACGACCAGGACGAGAGCGAGGGTGAGCGCCGCCTGAGCTCCCTCGATCGCGAGGGAGGAGGGAAGGGCGTTCGCGAAGAGCAGGACACCGTAGAAGTTCACCGAGAAGGAGCGGCGGCCGAGCTGGGTGAGGAAGACCGGGTCCAGGAAGTCGGCCCGCCAGACGAGGTAGGAGAGCCCCGTGGCGAGGCCAAAGACCGCCGCTCCAACGACGAACGCGGCCGCACGGTAGCGTCGATTCCCCCCGGTCGCACCGAGGGTCGGAAAGAGGTTCGGGAAGCGCGCGGTCGACAGGAAGCCGCCGACCGCCGCGGAAAGGAGCTCGGACCGGCGAGCGAGATAGAGTGAGAGCAGGACCGTCACGGGGACGATCGCGTTGGTCGCCCCGTCGATCTGGGAGGCGATGAGGAAAATGAAGAGCGTAGAGGTTCCCAGGAAGAGGACGACGTACCGTCGGTCCGGCCCCGCCATCACCCACGCGAGCGGCAGGACGCTCAGGGCGAGCAGCCCCCAGACGGTATAGATCCCCGCGAGGCCACCGAAGCTTCCGACCGCGTCGAGCAGGACCGCGGCGAGACCATACGGGATCTGAAGATGGCCCCCGCAATCCGGTACGTAGAACGGGTTGGTCCCCGACCAGAAGGCGCGCCCGGAGTTGAGCATCCCGATCGGGTCGCTAACGCCCGGCGGGTGGCAACCGTACGCTCCGCTCAGGAGGCCGTACGCCGAGACCGCCGCGAACGCGGCCCCCCCGATGACGAACAACGGGATCCAGTCGAGCCAATCCAGGTCGGGTCGTCCGGAAAGGCGACGGAGGAGCCGAAGCGCCGCTTGGCGTATCGCGGCCCCTCGCGGTCCCTCTCCGAGAAGCGCGAGAAGGCCCAGCGTCGACATGACCGCGATGACGGTCCAGGTGATCGAGTTATACCACGTCTCGAGCCCCATCGCGGCAGCGTCTCGGGCGGCGGAGCAAGGCGGAGGTATTTCACGGCTGGCACCCCCGCGTCCCGCCGAGGTCGCGAGGAGGCCCGGACCACGAGGTTAGGCTTTCCTCGAATCGGGGACCCACCGTCGTGCTGTCAGAACCCGGGGCGGGAGTACGCCCCGGTCCCTCCCCGCCCGGATGGCGCGGACGCCTCGGGCGAGGTCCCCGGTCGGTGCGGTCATGCTCGAGCGAGGACTCGCGGGGCGACTCGCGCGACCCCGCCCAACTCGGTGAGGGGTTGACGGCCGGCGCGGAGAGCGGCCGCGCGTTCTGTCTCGTTTTCCGTACAAGAACGGGACCAGCTTACATATACCATCGAACCGCTGAATCGAACGAAGAGAGCCCCCGACCCGCGACAAGACCGCGGAGCGGAGGGCTGGTGCTGACTCGATGAATCACACAGAGCACGCCCGCTGGCCTCCGACGGGGGCGCGAAGGCCTCCCCGTAACGGACGTGCCATCGTAATCGTCGCGCTCTTCTCGGTCCTCGCTGTGGGAGCGATCCTCGCCACCAGCGTCTTGGCCGGGACCGTTTCCTCGCCGGCGGCTCCGTCCGCGGCCTCCCCCTCGACCGCTCCCCCGGTGACGGGGAACGCGACACCGCTCGTCCCCTCCTTTCCCACGCCCATCCGTCACGTGTTCACCGTCGTGCTCGAGAACGCGAACCTCGCCACGGTCCTCCGGGACGGTCCTTTCGAGAAACACCTGATCGCCACCTACGGAACGGCGACCCACTACTACTCGGTCTGCCATCCTTCGGCCCCGAACTACCTCGCTCTCACGTCCGCCGACCCGTATCAGTGCGGGTCGGACAGCTACCACGTCTACGCCGCGACCAATGTCGCGGACCTCGTCGAGAAAGCGGGACTGACCTGGGCGGCCTACATGGAGAGCATGCCGACGCCGTGCGCGACCGCGAACTCGGGGAACTATGTCGTTCGGCACGACCCGTTCGTCTACTACCAGGACATCGTGCAGAACTCGACCCGCTGTCAGCACCACGTGCTCAGCTTCACGGCCTGGAACTCGTCGGTCGCGTCGGGGAACCTGCCGAACTACGCGTTCCTCTCCCCGAACGTCCTGGACGACGGGCACAATACGGGTGTGGCGTACGCGGACGCTTGGCTCAAGAAGTGGCTTTCGCCGCTGCTCAACGACTCGTTCTTCCAGTCCTCCGTGTTCCTGATCGTCTATGACGAATCGAAGACCTCGACCGCGGGGTATGCCGGCCTTACCGGCGGGGCGGTCTACGTCACCGCGGTGAGCCCGCTCGTCGCGGTTCGGGCCGCCTACACTCAGAACTCGTCCCACTACAACCTGCTGACCACGACGGAGTGGCTGCTCGGCCTCGGCAACACGGGCCACAACGACGCGGGCAGCGCCTTCCCGCCGATGAAGTCGCTCTTCCGCACCTCGACCCCGGTCCAGTACGCGCTCCAGGGAACGGTGACCCGCAACGCCACAGGAGCGGCGATCTCCGGGGCTACGGTGGCGGTCCCGAGCGGGCCGATGACGACCACGGGAGCGTCCGGGGGCTACTCGCTCTCGCTGGCGAACGGTACCTACTCGGTCAACGCTTCGGCGCCGGGGTTCGAGCCCCGCGCGGTCCAAGCGACGATCTCGGGGTCGGCGGTGACCCTCAACTTCACCCTGTCCGCGGTCCCGCCGGCCACGTACCCGGTTTCCGGTGTCGTCGACAATGCGTCGGGCGGAGGTCCGCTCGCCGGCGTCACGATCTCGGCCGGGAACGGTTCGGTCACGACCTCCGACGCGAACGGGGCCTACTCCCTGGAGCTCCCGAACGGGAGCTACCAGCTCGAGGCCGTGCGCGCCGGGTATGTCTCCCAGTCGGCGCCGGTAACGGTCCAAGGGCACGGCGTTCTCCAGAATTTCTCCCTCCGTCCGACCGCCGCCCCCCTCTACACCCTGGCCGGCGCCGCCGACTATGCGAACGGGAGCGCCGTCGAAGGCGCGACGGTCTCCGTCAACCCCGGCTCGCTCTCGGCGACCACGAACCGCTCGGGAGGGTTCTCCTTCCGTGTACCGGACGGGGCGTATGTGGTCACGGTCTCCCAGTCGGGGTATGCGTCCGTCCGGGCGAACGTGACCGTGCAAGGAGCGAACCGGACCGTCGTGCTTACCTTCGGCCCGTACGAGTCTCTCATCCAGGGCGTGGTGCGGTCCGGGTCGACCGGAGCGCCGATCGCCGGCGCGAACATCTCCGCCGGACCCGGGTTCGTGGCCACGACCGATTCCTCGGGGGAGTACGACCTCTCGCTCCCCAACGGCTCGTACGTGCTGTCGGTCACGGCGCCCGGGTTCGCAGCGCAGGCGGACCCGCTATCGGTGAACGGGGCCCCGCGTATTCAGAACGTGACCCTGAACGCGTCGACAAGCCCGGCTCCAGCGGCCAGTTCCCTGCCGATCGTCGAGATCGCGGTCGGCCTCGGCGCGGTCGCGACGGCCGGCGCCGTCGTCCTCCTGGCCCGTCGGCGTCACCGGCCGAAGGCGCCGACCTGAGTCCCGCGGCGGGCCAGGATCCGTTCGAGCGGACGGGCTCCCGGGCAGCAGGCGCCGGAGGAAGACCGGGCGGCCGGCTCGGAGGGTCGGAAGGACGGTCGCATGGGCGCGGCCAGATTCGAACTGGCGACCTTCACCGTGTCAGGGTGACGTCATAACCACTAGACTACGCGCCCGTGGCGGCGGCCACCGACGCTCGGCTCATAGCCCTAGCGGGGGTCGTCAGCCGTAGCCGCCCGGGTACGGGTTCGAGTCCGGGTGGTCGTTCCAGTTGTAGTAGCCCATTGACTGACGTTGCGCCTCGGTCGACTCCTGCCGCAGGCCACCCTGGAACGAACCGTACACCTCGCGAACCTGCTCCTCGATCGAGCGGGCGCGATGGAGCGCCTCCTGGACGTGACGGGCATCGAGGTAGGCGCTCCCCGAGACCGCCGCGAGGTCGCCCGCGGTCCGGATGAGCCCGCCGAGCTCGCGCAGTCTCAGGGTGAGCGCGTTGCGTCGGCCGTCGAGCGTTTCGGCTCGCCGCCGGGCCTCCTTGGTCAGCTCGAGGATCGCCGCGCGCGTCGCCGGGCGGATCCGTCCGTCGACCGCGATCTCCTGCGCACAGAACTGGGCCAGCCGCAAGCGGTTCGTATCCGTGTCGGGCATCGCCGTCTCGAGCAGCACCTCGTAGCCCGACCCCGCGATCCGCGAGCGGAGCGGCGAAAGGATCCGGTGGATGTCCTGGATGTTCGCCGCCGCGACGAGGAGGAAGTCGCACGGCACGTTGTCGACGCGCACCGCTGCCCCGCCCGACTGGGGGTTTCGACCCGAGATGGGGAACCGCTTCTCTTGCATCCCGGTAAGGATGTGGCGCTGCAGGAATCCGAGGTGCGGGAGCTCGTCGATGAACAGGACCCCCTCGTGCGACTCGTGGATCGCTCCCGCGATCACCCGCTCATACGGGAGCGTGCCGAGCTGGGGGTGGCCGCCGTAGGGGTCGTGACGAACATCTCCGAGAAGCTCGGTTTCGCTCGCGCCGGTGGCCATCACGAACGGATTGCGGTCGAGCTTGACCAGGACCTTGCGCGGGCTCTCGTGCTGGAGGGTCCGGCGTCGCTCGAGCGCCCGCTGGTCGAGGACCTTGACCCGGTCGCCCGCGCGTTCGTACGCCACGACCTCTTCGACTCCGTTCCTTAAGCGGGTCGTGCGGACCGACTCCTGCGGGTTGCCGCCCGGGCTCACCGTCAGCTCGAGGATCCCCCCGACGAGGTCGCGGAAGGGGTTGCCGCTCCCCCCGACGCCGGGGAGGACCTGCTTGACGTTCCCGCAGCTCGGGCAGTAGCGTTCCGAGGGGAGCGAGTAGAAGCTGCACCGGGGACACCGGTAGCCGAGGCGCTCCGCGACCGAGGCCGGCGCCTCCGTCGGGACGATCAGCTCGCCCTCGACCGACCGCGCCGCCTCTCGCTCGTGATAGACCTCATCGCGAGGGACGACCTCGATGGTCGGGCGCTCGGGGTTCTCGGGGTTGTGGACGACCCGCAGCTCGGTCCGGGGTCGGTCGAGATGGAGCGCGAGCGCCTGGGCCGTCATCGACTTGCCGATCCCGGGCGGGCCGACCAGGAGGAGATGGCGCCGCTGGTAGGCGGCGATCCGGGCGATCTCGACCGCCTTCTCTTGGCCGATGACCCGCTCGAGGGGGTCGGTGGGGATCGGGATGACGTCCGTCGTCTCGATCTCGTCGAGCGACGTGGGCATCCGACGCGGGGTCTCGGTGGCTCCGGCGGTCACGGTCACCTCTCGTTAGCGCGGGGCGGGGTAAAAGGTGTGCCGCGGGGCCGGCGGGGGCCCCGCGACGGGAAACGGTAGTCGGGCGCGCGCCTAGCGGCCGCCGCTCGGGGCGGCGAGGTCGGCCCGGGTGAAGATCTTCACCTGCTCGGGGATCTTGCCGATCGGGCCGAGCCGGGTCGCGACCACGGTCCCGATCCCCTTCTCCTGCGCCACGTCGATCAGCCGCTGGCTCACGATCCCGTCGAAGATGACGGCCTTCGCCGGGCTCGCCAGGTTCGAGATCGCCTCGATCATCTCCTTCACCGGCGCTTCGCCGACGACCGCGTCGTCAGGGCCGACGAACAGGCTCTTCGAGGTGTTCTCGACGCCGTCCAGGAGCTCGAAGTAGCGCTGGAGCTCGGGGGAGAGCGGAGCGGCCGGCGCCGCGGGGACCGGGGTCGGCGGCCGCGGTGGCGGGGCGCGCTCGCGCTCCCGCTCGTCGCGACGGGGTCCCCCGCCGCGCTCTTCCCGTCGCTCGCCACGGCCCCCCGCGACCTCGCCGCGCTCTTCGCGCGGCTCGCGCGAGGCGCCGGTCGACTCGAAGCCGCTCATCTCGAGGTACTGGTTGATGGGGATCTTGTTCCGCAGGCACTTGAGGAGCGCCTTCTGGGTCAGCTCTTCGACCTCGCTGCCCCGCGGCGCCCGCGCGACGAAGTCGACGTCCATCGTCTGCAGCATCTCGCGGAGGATCAGCTCACCGGCTCGGTCGCCGTCGGTGAAGGCGGTGACCGTCTTTCCGCGCGAGAGGTCCTTCACGGTCTGTGGCACGCTCGTGCCCTCGACCGCGATGACGTTCTTGATCCCGCAGCGGAGCAGGTTCAGCACGTCCGAGCGTCCCTCGACGACGATGAGCGCGTCGGCCTGGTCGATGTTCGGACCCGCCGGGAGGTGTTCGGAGCCGTAGGCCGTGATCTCCTCGACCTGGACGGCTTTGCGGACCGCTTCGGTCAGGTCGACGCCGACCCCTTTCGACTCCTCCTGGAGTCGACCGAGGATCTCTTTCGCACGTTCGACGACCTTCTGCCGCTTGGTGATGCGGATGTCGTTGACACCGATCACCTCGATCTTCGCGCGGCAGGGGCCGATCCGGTCTACGGTCTCGAGCCCGGAAGCGAGGATCGCGGTCTCGACCTGGTCGAGCGAGGAAGGGATGACGATCTCGCCTTCGCTCTTGCCCTTTCGGCTGTCAATCTCGACCTCGATCCGTCCGATGCGTCCGGACTTCTGTAGGTCGCGGAGGTCGAGCTCGTCGCCGAGCAGCCCCTCCGTCTGGCCGAACACCGCACCGACCACGTCCGGCTTGTCGAGGACGCCTTCGGCGGTGATGCGGGCTCGGATCTCGTATTTCGCGGCACTGGGGTCGTTGGTCATGGGTGGTTCCTTGGGGAAAGTGCTCCCGCGGTGCGGGGCTCCCCGGGGCGAGTTCAGGCGGTCCCAGCGTCGCCGGTCGATGCGCGGAGATTACGACAGGGGCAAGGGCGGAACATGAGTCGTGATTCCGGATCTCCTGGCGACGTTGGGAGTCCTCCCAGCGTCCCCCGAGGGGTCCTTTCCGACGGCGTCTAGTCGGGAAGTCTATTTAAGCGGGACTCCTCCACGTTCCGCGGGTCCGCTCGCCCGGCGCTCTCACCGCCGAGGGAACCGCTTCTCCGCCGATACAGTCTTTATATGGGTCCCCTCTACGCCGCTGACGGAGACGCACTTCCATGGCTCGTCGTGTCGCTCGCAAGCCGGCGCTCGTCCGTGACGTTCCCGAACCGAACACACCGGCGCCCGAACCGCCGCTCGCCGACGACGACTTTGTGAGCTCCCTCAAACAGGAGCTCGTTCGGACGCAGGTGAGCGCGGGGGCGAAGACCGGCGAGGACCTCAGTCATCGGGCCGAGCTGAACAAGCGGCTCCTGCAGGACCTCTGGGAGGTCCACAACCAGTTCGAGGAGGTCAGTGTGCACCTCGCGATCGACCCCTCGCAGACCCTCTTCGCCACGTTCGCCGAGTATCCGACCAAGTGGACCTTCAAGGAGAACTTCGATTTCGGGGCGGTCAAGACGATCGAGCTCGGGGACCGGGCGGCCGGATGGGTCGGCTTCACGCTCCGGTTCTGGTACTACCGCACGCCCGAAGGCAAGACCCACCTACGCGGGATCTTCGAGTGGTGCGACGGTGAGAGCTACCACCGATACTCCGGCTGGATGCGGATGATGAGCCAGGCGGTGTTGTTCGATGCGCCCGAGGACGACGTCAAGGTCTCGGACCTGCACCGCGTCCTGAAGGACGTGGTCGTGCAGTGGTACGGCGCCCACCTCGAGCGGTCTCCCGAGGCGTTCGTCGCGCACCTGAAGGAGAAGTACCCGAAGGGTGCCTCGTACGCCAAGGAGTCGTACCGCTAGGCCCGGCCGAGCGCGACCAGCGTCCGGTCGTCGGCGAGGGTTGAAATAAGCTCGGTCATCTCGCGCCGTCCGTCGAGCCGGACCTGCGGCCCTTCCGCCGGGGCCGAGGGTCCGGCGAGGGGCACGGGTTGGACGGCGATCTACGCGCACACCTAGTCCAGTACTTCGGGGACCATCACAAGCTCGTCGAGGCGGGCGCGCTCCAGCTCCTGCTCGCGGACCACCAACCGCTCCTCGTCTCGCGGGAGCTCGTCGAGCGTTCGGCCCCCTCGACCCCGTTCGTCACCCGCGAGATGGTCGAGGCGGTCCTGGCGCACCGTCGGCGAGCGCCGCCCGTGGGGGCCGCTCCCCCCTCTGGCGAGCTCGAGCGCGCCGCCCCCCGCCGCGCGCTTCCGTTCGAGCTCCTGACTCAGGGATTCACGGGCCCTCCGGTCGCAACCCAGCCGATCGCGGCGTACCAGGCGCTCTTCCAATCCCGATACCATGCGCTCGCCCGACTGCTGCGCGGCCGCCCCCAGCTCGCGAACCTGCGGCCGATACGAGAGCTGCGCGCCTCGGAGGCGCACGCCTCCGTCATCGGAATGGTCCGGGAGGTCCGCGAGACCCCCCAGAAACACCATCTGATCGTCACGCTGGATGACGAGACCGGCTCGGTCGAGGTCCTTGTCCCGAAAGATTCGCCGGGGAGCCGGCTCCCGTTCCTCCCGGACGAAGTGGTCGGCGCCGTCCTACAGTTCTCGAAGGAGCCGAACCGTCTCCCCCGGGCCGCGGCGATCGAACGGCCGGACGTGCCCGCGAGCCGCCCGGTCAACCGGGCACCGAGCCCGCGTCGCGCGCTCTTCCTCTCCGACCTTCACATCGGGAGCCGGTCGTTCTTGGTCGACCCGTGGGCCGGGGTCGTCGAGTTCCTGCGAGGCAAGGGTCCGATGTCCGAGCTGGCGGCGTCGATCGACCACGTCGTCATCGCCGGGGACCTCGTCGACGGGATCGGGGTGTATCCGCGTCAGGAACGCGACCTCGCGATCTCCGACGTCGTCGAGCAGTACGCCGAGCTCGGTCGAAGATTGCGCGAGCTTCCCGAGCGCCTCACGATCGTCGCGGTCCCGGGCAACCACGACGCGGTCTGCCCCGCCGAACCCCAGCCGCCGCTCTCGGCTGCGCTCGCGAGGGACCTCCCGCCGAACGTTCGGGTGCTCGGGAACCCCTCCACGTTCGCGCTCGACGGAACGGTCGTGCAAGCGTATCACGGCCGCAGCTTCGATGACCTCATCCCCGCGATCCCCGGAGCCTCCTACGCCCGGCCCACGGAGGTGATGAAGCGGATGCTCCAGATGCGCCATCTCGCCCCGATCTACGGGGACCGCACGCCCCTCGCCCCCCTCCCGCGGGACGGTCTCGTGATCGACCCGGCGCCGGACATCTTCGTGACGGGCCACGCCCACACCTACGGATTCGACCGCTATCGGGGAGTTCTTCTCCTGAACGCATCGACCTGGCAGGCCGAGACCGAGTACCAGCGGATGCGCAACATCTCCCCGGTCCCGTCGCGGGCGGCCGTGGTCGACCTCTCGAACCTCGGGCTCGTGACCCTCGACTTCACCACCGGGATGCCCCGCGTGGAGGTGGTGGGGTCGTGAGCCCCTACCCGCTCGAGCCGGTCCGGGCGGTCGGGCCGATGCGAATCGTACTCACGACGTACCCCGAGCGGGCCGACGCGGTCGCGGCAGTGGACGGAGCCCTCGACCGAGGGCTCGCGGCGTGCGCCCATCTTATCGGCATTCACGCCCGGTACCGGTGGCGCGGGCGGCGGGAAGCCGCAGAGGAGACTCTCGTGCTGTTCAAGACGGTCCCGAAGCGGGTCGGCGGGCTCTTCGCCTACCTCGCCGACTCCCACCCGTACGAGGTCCCCGAGATCGTGGAGGTGGACGTGCCGAGGGTCGCCCCGGGGTACCTCTCCTACCTCGCCGATACCCTGGACGCCCACAGCCCTCCGCCGCCGCTCGGCGGTGGGGCTACGCGTCCGGGAGGACGGTCAGGCCGGGGAGCGCGAGTCCCTCCACGAACTCGATCGCGGCCCCCCCGCCGGTCGAGATGAACTGGAAGCTCTCGGCCACCCCGAGGTCGTGCGCGATACGGGCCGAGTCGCCGCCGGCCGCGACGTGGTAGCCCGGTACGGCCCCGAGTCGGGAGAGCACTTCCCGGGTCCCGGCACGGAACCGGGAGTCCTCGGCGCGACCGA
>DAHVAA010000090.1 GCA_027314845.1 Thermoplasmata archaeon
CCGTCGGGGCGAGCTGGGCGGGATCCCCCGGGCCGTTCCCCACGAGGAGGCCCCGGACCTTCCGTCCGTCCCATCGGGTCGGGACCTCGTGGTCGTAGGGGAGTCGCAGGACCGCGACCCCGCGGTCGAGGAGCGCACGAAGGATGCTCGCCTTCACTCCACAATCGAGCACCGCGACCACCGGGTCGCGCGTCCGGCCGAGAAGCGCCGGCGCCTTCGGAGCGACCTCGGCCATGTAGTTCTCGTCGGCGTACGCCGGCGCGCGGGCGATCGCCGACGCGAGTTCCGCGGCGGAAGGCACCCCGCGGTCGGCGGAGCCGACATCGATCACGCCGCGAACGACCCCCTCCGCGCGGAGGTGCTCGGTGAGCCGACGGGTGTCGATGCCACGGATCCCCGGCACTCCTTCGGCCTCGAGCCACTCCTCGAGGGAGCGGGAGCTCGACCAGTGGTTCGGCCGGGTCGTGCCGCGAACCAGCACGCCCCGGACCTGCACCTCCTCGCTCTCCAGGGAGGGAAGGCCGTTCCCATCGCGGGCCCCCGCCGGCGGCACGCCGTAGTTCCCGAGCAGCGGGTAGGTGAACGTGAGGATCTGACCGCGATAGGACGGGTCGGTGAGCGACTCCGGGTAGCCGACCATCCCGGTGGTGAAGACGACCTCGCCGACCCGGCGGGCGGGAGCGCCGAAGCCGACCCCGTCGAAGCGACTACCGTCCTCGAGAAATAGGGTCCCCCGAAGCGCGGCATCCCTCGGCCGGGACGGCTCGGGCGTCAAGACCCGAACGCAACGAGGAGGTGTGTCGGGCTTAACATTTGCCGTCGCGCGCCGCGCCGTGCGAGGGCGACGCGCGCTGCGTCGGGCGGCGAGCCATCAAATCTCCCCGGTGGGTGAGCCGCCACGTGCCCGGCTTTCCTCGACTGAAGGAGTCGTACGATTTCGTCGTGCTCGGGGCCGGCCATGCCGGACTCCACGCCGGTCTCAAGGCGGCGCTCCTCGGCTACACGGCGCTCCTGGTCGATCGGGGCCCGAAGTACTCGCGGTCCTACTACGCTCCCCGGATGGACAACATCCCCGGGTTTCCCGAGGGGGTATCGGGCCATGCGTTGCTCGACCGTCAGATCGCCCAGGTCCGGGCGGTCGAGGAACGGGTGACGTACGTGACCCCGGCCCGCGCGCGCCGGGCCGTACGGACGGACCCGGGCTTTGAGGTGACGTTCGAGTGGCTCAAGCAGACGCACACGGTGCGCGGCCGCGCGCTGGTCCTTGCGCTCGGCGTGGTCGACCGGATCCCCGAGGTCGAGGGCAAGATCGACCCGATCTTCCCGTGGGCGAACTTCGGGATCGTCGATTTCTGCCTCCTCTGCGACGGGCACACGTTGCCGGGTCGCTCGGTGGGAGTGATCGGTCACGACTCCTTCGCGGTCCGGACCGCGCTCGACCTTCTGCACTTCGGTCCGTCCTCGGTCGAGCTCCTGCTTCACGGACGTCCGCTGCTCGAGGGCTCGTCGGACGAGGAGCGGGCCGACCTCACCGCGGCGCTTCGCGAGCACCGCGTGGCGGTCGTCGAGCCGGCGATGGTCGGGTTCGACGAGATCCGGGAGAAGCGTTTCGGGGTCCGCTTCGCCGACGGGAGCCGCAAGAGCTACGACCGGGGGTTCAGCGCTCTGGGATGGTACGACATGCACGACTCGATCCCGCGCTCGCTCGGGTGCGCCTTCGACTCGGACGGGTTCGTGGTCACGGACGAGGATTGCCGAACGCTGGCCGAATCGGACGGCCGGCCGATCCCGGGGCTCTACTGCATCGGCGACCTTCGCAACGGCTGGAACCAGATCCCCGATGCGTGGGCGACGGCGGAGCGCGCGGTCATCCACGCCTACGCCGCGTTCCTCTGAGCGGGTCGGCCCCCCAGGCGGCGGGGGCTACGCCGGGCGCGGCGGGGCCGCGACGTCGAGCTGGCGGGCGAGCGCCGGAAGGTCCGGCGCGACCGCGGAGGCCCCGGCCGCTAGGAAGCGTTCCTCGGTCATCGACCCGGCTGTCCCCTCCGTTGGGTCCGGGAGCACCGCATAGAAACGGACCCGGGCGCGGGTCGCGCACTCGGCGTCGATGAGGTGGTCGCCCACGAAGAGCGCACGTTCGAGCGGGATCTGCATCTCGCGAAGGAGCAGTAGGAGGGCTTCGGGAGCCGGCTTGGCGGGCCCGGGGTGACTGCGGCTGCGCAGGTAGGTGAAGTACGGCTCGAGCTTCGCCCGAAGCAGGGCCTGGCGCGCGAACGTCTCCGAGCTGCGGGTGAGCAAGCCCAACCGGAAGCCGCGGGCCTCGAGCGCCTTCAGCAGCTCCGCCGCGCCCGGGCGCGCGACCGTCCGGGGAAGCGCTTCGAGCTCGATCGCGTCGATCCGCTTGTGGTACTCCGCCTCGAACCGGTACATCGTCCCGTCCGGAGCCCCCTGGTTGCGCAGCTCCTCGCGGGCGGTCTCGACGATGCGGTGGATCGGCTGGTCGAGCGAGAGATGGCCCGGCATGACCCCGTGGGATTCGGCGAGCCGGATCACCTCCGAGCGCATCCGGCGGAAGTCGTGCCGGGAGAGGACGAGGGTGCCGTCGAGGTCGAAGACCACGCCGAGCAACGGCTCGAGAAAGTGCGGCTCACCCTCGCGTACGGGCATCTCCTCCCGTCCCGTCCCACTTACGCGTCGCGACCCCCGTTAAGGGTTTGCCTCCACGGGCAGGGAAGCCGCGATGGGGAGTCCCGGGCTTCAGGGCGCGGGCGTCTGGTGGTAGGCCAGTCCGTACCAGGTCCCGCGCTCCCGGTCGAAGGTCGTTCCGCACTGGTAGCAGAAGTAGATCCGGTGCGGCGGCTCCTTCGGCTCCTTTTCCATGGGGGTTCCGCAGATCGGGCAGCAGAGCTTGGCTTCGACCTCTGGGAGGCCATGCCAGGCATCCCGTCGGCGGTCGTAGACGACCCCGTCGTAGGGGCAGATGAACATCGGGTACGGTACGGTGGGCGAAGCCGGCCCGTTCATCGCTCGGCCGCAGACGGGGCAGAACATCCGGCCCGGGAGTAGGTCACCGGGCCGATGAACGTAGCGCCCCGCTCAGCGGTCCCCCAGCGGCCGGCAAAGGGTGACGACGGATTCGCGCAGCTCGAAGCTCCGGCGTTGGCCGCTGCGGCGGGTTCGCGCCACCTCGACGGAGACGATCTCGAGGCCGGCTCGCGCGCCGAGGCGGGCGAGGAGGAGGTCGCCCGGCACGTACTCCCCCGCGAGAAGCGAGTCTCCGACCACCACGACCAACCGTCCGCCCGGACGGAGCGCCCGACGGACCTCGACGAGGACGGGGAAGAGGTCGGCGAAGTACCGGTGGACGACCGCGTGCATGTCGTCGCGGCGATAGGTTCCCTTGCGCCGAAGGTTCTCCTGGATCCGAGGGAGGATCTCTGCCAGCCAGGGGTCGGGGAGGCCGGTGAGGGTCGCGTAGGCCGCGGTCTCCGACCGAGGAAGGTTGTCGCAGGCGACCTCGGCCTTCCGCAGGGCCGCGAGGTCGGCGTACGAGCGGGCGTAGCCGAGCCAGGCGAGGTCGACCTTGTAGTTCATCACGTAGTCCATCCCGTTCACATACGGCGGGCTCGTGACCGCCAGGTCGACCGAGCCCGGTGGCCAGGTGCCGACCCGAGCATCCTGCTGCAGGACCTCGGCGGCCGGCCCGGGCCGGGGCACCTCGACCCTGAGCCGCTCGAGGTCGGCCACCATCTCCCCGACGGCGGCCTCGAACCGAGCGATCGGTCCGGGCCCCTCGTCCCGCACCCGTCGGTCGTAGCCGAGGCACGGAGAGCGATGGAGGCGGCTCGAGGGGATCAGGACCCGGCCGAACGCGAGCCGGAGCGCATCCGGGACCGGCGCGCTCTGCGGGGGGAGCGCATCCCGAAGGCGAGTAAGCTCGGCAAGCGCGCCCGGTGAGAACTGGCGTGGGGTCTCTCGAAGGAACGGCAGCGCCCCCATCCGCCGGCGCCGAGCGGCGACGACCGTGCGTGCCGCGGCCGCCGCGAGCGCGTCGCCGTCGAGCTCGAAACGGGTCTTGACCTTCGAGGCGAGTACGGCGGGCGCGAGCAGCTCGGTGCCCCACGCGCGAGCTCCCGCCCGACGCGCCTCGACGAGCGTGGTCCCGCTGCCCGCGAACGGGTCGAGGACCGTCGCTCCCCGGCCGACCTCGAGCCGCTCGAGGACCCCGACGACGAACTCCGCGGAATACCCCTGGACGTACGGCCACCACCGATGCACCGGCAGCGACTCGTTCGAGCGAAAGGTGATCGACCCAGTGTACCGCCCGAGCCCTACCCCGTTCTCCCGCTCGAACCGCTCGACGTACGCGGCCGGGTTCACGAAATCGTCGCGGGCGTGGAGCTGCTCGTAGTCGCTGAGGACCCAAAGTCCCCGCCCGATCCGCAGCACGTCCCCGCGCTCGGAGAGGGCGTCCAGCGCCGCTTCGACGCGCCGCGGGCTGTCCTCGATCCGACGGGCGAGCTGCCGGACGGTCGCGCCGAGGGCCCCGGACTCCCCCAGCACCGAGCGGACCGCGCTCGAGACCGCCCCGGTCGACGCTGCCACGGACCCGGGAGCCGTCTGGGCTAATATCCGCGAGGTGCCGGCCTAGGTCGCCCGCTCGGCGAGGAGGATCTTACGCGGGCGGAGGGATTTCAGGGTCGCGACGATCGATCGACGGGCGGATCGTCGCTCCGCGCGGAGCGCCTTCCCCCATCGGCTCGCTCGGAGGTCGGGCTCGAGGCCCGAGAGCAGCATGTCGAGGTCGTGGAGGTGCCCGAGCTCGCTCTGAAGCCGACGGAGGACCCCCGGCACGGGCCGTCCTCGGGCGGGTTCGACCGCTCCCGATAGGTCCGCGAGCTGGCGGAACTGGCGCACCCGGATCCGGAGGCGGTGAAGGCGCTCCATGGACGGCTGGCGACGCGCCCGTCGATGCGCGGACACGAGCTTTCGATGGAGTCGTCCTCGGTGGTCATCGAGGAGCCGGCGTACGCGCGTCGCCGAGGGCCGACGGACCGAGCCCCGGAGCACCGAGCGTACCGCCTCGAAGAGTCCTGCGGTCGCCTCCGCCCGGAGCCGGGCGCGCAGGAGCTCGCGGCCGGTGTGGGCATCGTCACGAAGGCGGCTGCGGTGTCGGTCCAGTCGGTCCCGTTCCCCGCGGGTGTGGGCCGCGACCTCGACCCCGGCGAGGAGTTCGACCGCTACGTCCCGGTCCCGGACCTGGCCGACGAGCTGGGCGAGCCGACGGACGCGCGTGTCGAGCGGCACCAGCCGGCCCCGGGCCCGTTCCGAGAGAAGCGGCCCGCTCAGCGAGAGCCCAAGGTGGAGCCGCCGCAGGTCCCGGTGCAGCCGATGCAGGCTCCCGGGGCTCGGCCGCGGCGACCTCGCGACCACTTCCACGTGGGACTCTACGCTCACGGCAAGGCGTTCGACCTCGTCGAAGAGGCGGCTCGCCGTTTCGAGCCCGGGCTCGGGATCCTCGTGCACGCGCCGCGTCCCGCGGGCCCTAGCCGCCGACGGGTAGTAACACCATGCTCGACGCCGCGCCGGTTCGACCCGAGAGTAGTTAGCGGCCGGCCGACTGCCTCGACCGTGGAGCGCTCCCGTGCGGCGCCCCAAAGCGCGTCGAACGGAGCCCGCTCGCCCCCGACGCTCGCGGTGGTCGACATCGGCTCGAACACGGCCCGCCTGGTCGTCTTTGAGACGGCGGCCGAGACCGTCCGCGCGATCTACGAGACGAAAGACGTCCCCCGCCTCGGTTCCCACCCCGCCGCCGGGGGTCGCCTGAGCGAGGAGGCATTCGCGCGGGGTCTGGCCATGGCCCGTCGATTCGCGGGCGTGGTCGAGCATCTCGGCGTGAGTCGCACGATCGCCGTCGCCACCAGCGCGGTCCGCGACGCTCCGAACGGGCCGGAGTTCGTTCGGGAGGTCGAGCGGTCCGCGGGGCTGTCGGTCCGCATCCTCTCGGGAACGGAGGAGGCCCGGTACGGGTATCTCGGCGTAGCGAGCGCGTGGGAGCTCTCGAGCGACCTCGTGCTCGACCTGGGGGGCGGTTCGCTCCAGCTCGCCGAGGTTCGCGAGGGGGAGCTGCGAAACTCCGTCAGCCTTCCACTCGGTGTGCTCCGCCTCACCCAGCGATTCCTGGAGCACGACCCGCCGAAGCGCCGGGAGCTCGAGGCGCTCGAGGAGCACGTGCGGGCGACCCTCACGAGTGCGATGGAAGCGTTCGGCGGGAGCGGCTACCGCCTTTTCGGGATCGGCGGCACGGTGCGCGCCCTCGCCCGCGCCGCGATCGAGCTTCGCGAGTACCCGGTCCGCCGGGTCCACGGCTATCCGCTCTACGACCACGACATCGAAGCGCTCCGGGAGCTCCTCGGGGATATGCCGGCGGCAAAGCGGCGCGCGGTCCCGGGGATCGGGGCCGACCGAGCCGACGTGGTGCTCGCCGGTCTCGCCGTCTTCACCGAGCTGCTGCGCGCCGCGCGCGCCGAGCGGATCGTCGTCTCGGGGACCGGGATCCGCGAGGGGATCGCCCTCGAGGCGGTCGGGGCGAAACTG
>DAHVAA010000091.1 GCA_027314845.1 Thermoplasmata archaeon
CTGCTCGGGGGTGGCCGGCGCCGCGGGTCGGTCGGAGCGCCGGTCGAAGGGGCCGGACCGGCGGTAGCGGCGGCCCCCGTCGCGGGCGGCCGCGTGGGGGGCGGCGGAGCGATCTCGTCGGCCGCCGGGAGCTCCGGGACCGCCGCGGCCTTCGTGCTCTTCCCGTACGAGCTGACCATGCTCGTCGACTCCTCGGACTCGGCCTTGATCTCGTCCTCGATCGACTTGATCTCGGTCAGCAGTTCCTCCTGCCGGGGGATCGGGCCCAAGATGTTGTCCATGGTGCCGATCCGCTTCTCGAGCTCGTCGAGCGTGTTGAGCTGGCGGTCGGGGACCTGACGGCTCGTGCCCAGGTACTCGCTCGCCCCTTCCATCAGTCGGGAGAACTCGAACGGGAAGAGGATCTTCGTCGCCTGGCCGTCCCCGACGCGGGCGACGGTATCCAACGAGAGCACGGTCAGCGCCTTCGCGTCCAAGACCCCGGCCCCCAGCGATAGAATCCGCAGGCGCTGCGACTCGCCCTGGGCCTGAAGGATCGTCGCGACCCGGGCGCCTTCGGCCTCGAGAATCTGGGACTGGCGGACCCCTTCCGCCTGGAGGATGCGCGACCGCTTCTGTCCTTCCGCGACCAGGATGGCGCTCCGCTTCTCCCCGTCCGCCCGCAGCACGGCGGCCCGGCGCTGCCGTTCCGCAGCGGTCTGCTCCTCCATCGCGGTCTTGACCGGCCCGACGGGGTCGACCTCCTTGATTTCGACCGCGTCGACGCGGACGCCCCACTTGTCGGTCGCCTCGTCGAGGATGTCCCGGAGGCGGGTATTGATCCGCTCCCGGTTGTAGAGGATCTCGTCCAGCTCCATGTCACCGATGATCGACCGGAGCGTCGTCTGCGCGAGCGCCACCGTCGCGACGTGGTAGTCCTGAACCTGGAAGATCGCCTTGGGCGCGTCGACGACCTTGATGTAGATGATCGCGTCCACGTTCGTGGGCGAGTTGTCCTTCGTGATCACTTCCTGGCGCGGGACCTCGAGCACCTGCGTCCGGAGGTCGATCTTGAGGACCGTCGAGAGGGGGCTCACCATGTTGAACCCGGGATTGATCATCCGCTTGTACGACCCCAGGAGGGTCACGATCCCCTGCTGGTAGGGCTGAATCGTGTAGATCATCCGGTTCAGCAGGACGAGGATGAGTATGCCGCCGAGGACGACTCCCAGAATGATGAGCGTGTAGTCAACCATCGGTCCCCCCTACCCCACCGCCCGACTTGAGGGCATCGCGCGAGCGTCCGGGGCGATTCCGCGCGTTTTCGGACCGTACCGGAGGGGCGTCATGCCGCCTTCGGGGGCTCGATCGGCTCGACCGACACCGAGACGCCCTCCCCATGGACGATCCGCACGCGCGTCCCTTCCGGGATCGGTCGGTCGCCCCGGGCCGACCATATCTCCGAGCGGACGCGGACCTTCCCCCGCAGAGTATTCGGGACAATCGGGACGATCACGATCGCTTCGTCACCGACGAGCCCCGCGGAGGTGGTGCTCATCGGTCGGTGCGTGGGGGCGACCCAGCGGTAGTACGGGACCTCGATGAGGCCCGCCCCCAGGGCCGCCAGGATGATCGCGAGGGTCCCCCAATAGCTGTCGAGGAGCGTGTCCGGGACGAACATGAGGAGGATCCCGCCGACCAAAAGAATCGAGCCCGGGATGAACAACAAGGCGCCGGGATGGACCAGCTCGAAGGCGAGGAACGCGATCCCGCCGACGGCGAGGATGATTCCGATCAGGTTGAGGAACGCGGACATCCGGGGGCATCCGCCGATGACTCGGCTCAGGATAAAGACCGCTGGGGCCGAGCGCGACTAACGGATGTACTGATTGGTCGTCGCGAGGTCAAACCGGGTGACCACCTTCAGGCGCCGCCCGTCGCCGCCCGGTGCCGCCGACAAGAACGGATAGAGCCGCCAGAGGTCTCCCTCCGCCATCCTTGTGGCCATGTGCTCCGGGCCGAACGCCGCCCGGGTCACTCGCGCGGTGACCTCCCGAACGGCGCGTTCGTCGAGGTAGCCGAGGGAGTGGAGGTACTCGTGCGCCAGGATGACGTAGACGAACGAGTTCAGCTCGGCCGGTGAGCGCGCGTGCGCGCGCATCGCCTCGACCAGTCCTTCGTTCAGCACGATGAGGTTCCCGGTGACCTGCCAGTATGCCCCGAGCTGGGGGGGAAGGTTCGACAGTCCGAGCCCGAGGCCGGGGCGTTCGATCCCGAGCGCATAGCGCACGGCCCCTCGAACGACTCGGAAGATCGCATCGTAGTCGGCGGGCGCGTCCAGCCGGGATGCCAGGGCGAACGGTCCGGGGGCGCCAGCGCCCGTTTCGGGGAAGGGAGGGATAGGCTTCTCGGCAGGGCGCGACCCCAATCCGACCACGAGCATGATGCCCCGAGCGGCCGTCGGGGGATATAGGGTCGCTTACGCACACGCAACGAGCCTACCCCGGCGCTGCTTCCCGGGAACGGGGCGCCGAGGTCCGCGCTCCCCCGTACCCTATAGAGGGCAGCGAAGGTAGTGGAAGCGAATGCCACGTCCTCGAGATGTCGTCTATCCGGGCCTCGAACGGGTGGAGGACCGACGCAAGGAGGGGGAGCAGCGAAAGCTCCTGGACGAGTTCTTCGACCACGCCGCCCTCCTGACGATCTCGCGTCTACAGAACCGGGGTCTGTTCACGTCCATCGAATACCCGATCTCGACCGGGAAGGAAGGTGGGGTGTTCCGCGCGACCCACCCCGAGGGGTACCGGGCCGTCAAGATCTACCGCATCTCCAACACCGCCTTTCGCAACCTTCCGCCGTACGCGTTCGAGGAGTTGAAGCGAGAGTCGAGCCTCCGGAACTACGGCGGCCTTATCTTCGCCTGGACCCGTAGGGAGCACACCATCCTCGGCCGGCTCCGGGACGCCGAAGTCCGGGCCCCGACCCCGTACGGCCACTATCGGAACGTGCTCGTCATGGAGTACATCGGCTCGGTCGAAGGCGCGGCCCCTCGCCTCAAGGACGCCCTCATCGACGACCCGGACGCGCTCTACCGCGACTTCGTCACGCAGGTCTCGCGGATGGTCCGGGTCGCGAAGCTCGTCCACGGCGACCTCTCCCCCTACAACACCCTCTATCACGAGGGACACCTCGTCCTGATCGATGTCGCCCAAGCGGTCCCCTCCGTGCACCCGGAGGCCCCTCGCCTGCTCACGCGGGACATCGCGAACTTCGCGAAGTTCTTCGACCGGATCGGCCATCCGGTCGAGCCGGAAGAGCTGCTGAAGGCCGTGGGCGGCGCGGAGGTCGGGCCCCCGGCCCGGGAGGAGTGAACTCATGCCCACGCTCTATGCCCGCATCCCCGATGACCGGGTGGGCGCGCTCATCGGTCCCGGGGGTCGAACGAAACGCGATATCGCCCTTCGCACGGGCACCGACATCGACGTGGACGCGGACGAGGGGGAGGTCCGGGTGCGCGGGCCGGACACCGACCCGATCTCGGTGCTGAAGGCCCGAGATATCGTTCTCGCGATCGGTCGCGGGTTCTCCCCGGAGCGCGCGTTCCGTCTCCTGAAGGAGAACGCGTTCCTCGGGATCCTCGATATCAAGTTCACGACCGGCCATCATGAGAAGGCCGCGCTACGGAGGATCCGATCCCGGGTGATCGGGACCCGGGGGCGCGCGCGCGAACGGATCGAGGAACTCTCCGGCTGCAGTGTCAGCGTCTACGGATCGACCGTCGCGTTGATCGGGGAAGAGGAGCAGCTCGAACGGGCGACCCGCGCGGTCGCGCTCCTGCTCAAGGGTAGTGAACATTCGACGGTCTTCCACCTCCTGGCCCGGCTCCGGCGCGACGCGGCCGTTGCGGACGCGACCGCCCCCTCGCCCGCCGAGGGTGAGGACTGAGCCGGTCGATGGCGAAGACGGTCCCGCTCGACTCACCCACCCTCGCATGGGCCCGAGACGTCTTCGCGCGATACTACCGGACGACTTCGGTGTCGCCACCGGCCCGGCTCGCACGACGGGAGTTCGCCGCGTTCCCCTTCGCGACCGAGACGATGATGCGGCGCCACGCCACGCTGCGCAGCCCGGCGGAGTTCACGGCATTCCTCGCCCGGGAAGCGCCGCGCCACGTCTACTACTCGTCCGCCTACTACCGGCACCCGGCGGAACCGACGATGGCCGGGAAGGAGTGGCTCGGCGCGGACCTCATCTTCGACCTCGACTCCGACCATCTGCGCGGCGCGGAGCTGCTCGACTACGCCGGCCAGCTCGCGCTCGTAAAGCGCCGCCTGATCGACCTCGTCGACGACTTTCTGTTCGGCGACTTCGGCATCGACCCGGCGTCGACCGCGTTCGTCTTCTCCGGAGGTCGGGGGTACCACGTCCACGTCACCGACGAGCGGTTCCTCTCGCTCTCGAGCCCCGAGCGGCGGGAGCTGGTGGACTACGTGCTCGGCACCGGCGTCGACCCGATGCGCGCCGTCGAGGGTCGCAGGGAGGACGTCCGCGCCGGCCGCACGCTGGACGCCGCGGAGGAGGAGTTCGGCAGTCCTCGGGGCGGGGCCGCCACGGCTCCCCGAACTCGGCGCCTGGCCCCGCCGGACGCCCCGGGGTGGCGGGGCCGCACGACGCGCTCCCTACTCGAAGTGCTGCGCCGCTGGGAGGAGGCCGGGGCCGCCGTCGCGGCGAAGGAGATGACCGCCGCCGGTGTACCGACGGCCAAGGCCCGCCGCTACGCCCGCTTGCTGGTCGAGGACGGGGGCGGAGCGAAGATCCGGGCCACCCTCACCCTCGATGTGTTCCGTAAGGACCTTCCGGCGGAGTTCCTCGAGGCCGTCGTGAACCAGGCGAAGATCGAGGTTCAGGGCGAGACCGACGCGCCGGTGACGACCGACATCCACCGCCTCATCCGACTGCCGGGGTCGCTCCACGGCGGCACCGGCTTTCGGGTCCTTCCGCTCGACCGCGAGGCGATCGGTGCATTCGACCCGCTCCGCGACGCGTCGCTCCCCGCCGACGGGGAAGACCGCACCCCGATCACCTACCTCGAGGAGGTCCGCTACCCGTTCCCGGACGGTGGGCTCCGCGGGAGCCCCGGAGCGACGGACGAGCTGCCTACGCCGCGGGCGCTGTTCCTGGTGCTGCGGGGGGAGGCGGCGCTTCGGCCTTCACCGGCATAACGAGACGCCCGATCTTCTCGATCTGGGCCTCGATCTGGTCGCCTTCTTTGAGCTTCCGCGTTTCCTTTCCGTACTCAAAGCCGGGAGCGCCACCGAGGCCCCCGAGGGAGAGGACATCCCCGGGCTCGAGAGTGACCCCCTTCGACAGGTGGGCGAGGATCTCCGGGAGGCGGAAGATGTAGTCGGAGGTGTCGCCCTCCTGGCGGACGGTCCCGCCGACCCGGAGCTCCATCCGCAGCGGGTACGGCTCCCCGATCTCCTCCTTGGGGACGACCCAAGGGCCGACCGCCATGGTCCCGTCGAACCCCTTGCCCATGACCCAGTCGACCGGCCCCTCGCCCGGGTACTGTAGGTCGCGGTAGCCCATGTCGAGCGCGATCGTGAAGCCGGCGATGTGCTCCATCGCCTTCGTGGCCGGGATGTGCTTGCCGCGCTTTCCGACGATCGCGGCCAGCTCGAGCTCGACGTCCGGAAAGGCGCCGGCAGCGCTCAGGACCAACGGCTCGCTCGGCCCGACCAAGCTGTTGAAGAAGCGAGTGAAGAGGTACGGCTGCTTCGGGAGCGACTTCCCCTGCTCGGACACGTGGCTTTTCGAGTTCAAGGCGAGGCAGTAGATCTTCGAGCCGTGCACGACCGGGGCCAGGAGCTTCACACCTTCCTCGGCCTTGAACAGGTCGCGCGCCCCGGTCGCCGCCCGCGGGGTCCAGCCCATCTTGCGGCGACGCTCGATGTAGTCGACGATCTTCTTGGTGATCTGCACCGACTCGGAGCCGCCCTGGAAGTACGTGAGCATGTCGCGGAACCGGCTCGGGTCGGCTCCCTTCACGGGGTTGACCCCGAAGTAGTCGCGGCAGGCGGTGTCGAGGTCGATGAACTCGTTCGAGTCGGTGATCATCCCGAAGTGGAACTGGTCGGCGACGGTGAAGTGCACGAGCTTCACGGGGGGACCTCGGCCGCGGGGGAGCCGCCGCGGTTGATAAGCGGTGCGCGGGGCGCCGCCGCGACGCGCCCTACGAGAAATGGCGCCGCACGGCGACCAGGTAGATCAGGAGGACGAGCGAGACGAGGAATCCGAGCGAGAGGAACGCCCCGGCGAGGGCGTTCAGCCCGACCTCGATGAGCAGCACGAGCACCGCGAGGACGAGCGCCCACATCCGCAGGTCCCAGAGACCGTAGGCGACCGCCAGGAGCACGATGCCGAGGAGGAGCACGATGCCGGCGAGCAGCAGGCCGGCGACGCCGAGGAACCCGGGAATCCCGAACGCGCTCCCGACAGTCACGCCGAAGAGGAGGAAGAGGCCGTCCAGCAGGGTGAGGGCGGCAAAGATGCCGATCAGCACGGCGAGGATCGCGACGCCGAGCGGTCGACCCGGTTCGGCCATGCCCCACC
>DAHVAA010000092.1 GCA_027314845.1 Thermoplasmata archaeon
CTGGCGGACGGGTCGGCCCGCACCTACGACCAGGGGGGCCATCTTTCGACCCGCGGCGCGGGCGACCGCCTCGCGGACGCGATCCGGTCGGAGAGGGCGGCATGAGCCCGCGGAACGTGGCGCTCGTCGGCGGCGCGGCGACGAAGTGGGGGGTCCGTCCCACGACCTGGTCCGAGCTCGCCCAGGAGGTCGGGGCCGCGCTGTTCCGCGCCGTGCCCGCCCTCCGGGCGGACGACGTGGATTCCCTCTTCGTGGGTGCGGCGGAGCCGGAGCGGTTCGCGTTCCAGTCCCATGTGGCGCCCCTCGCCGCGGAGCAGATGGGCCTCACCCCGCACAAGATCCTCCAGCGCACCGAGCTCGCCTGCGCCTCGGGCCAGTCGGCGATCCGATCGGCGTACGCCGCGATCGCGGCGGGCCTCTCCGACATCGCGGTCGCGGTCGGGATCGAGAAGATGAACCTCCCGTCGATGGCCGAGGCGAACACCGCGATGGGATGCGTGATGGACCGTCCCTGGGACGGCCCCCACGGAGCGACGGCGCCCCCGTTCTTCGCGATGGTCGCCCAGCGGCACATGCTCGAGTACGGGACCACGGAGGAGCAGCTCGCCGCGGTCTCGGAGAAGAACCACCGATTCGCGAACACGAACCCGTACGCCCAGTTCTACGAGAAGACGTTCCCCCGGGACAAGCTGATGCGCCTTCCGCTCGTGGCGCCGCCGCTCCGGCTCGGGGACTGTTCCGCGATGACCGACGGCGCGGCCGCCGTGGTCCTCGTCGCGGAGGAGTTCGCGTCGCGGTATTCGGACACTCCGGCGTGGATCCGGGGCACGGGCCAGTATTCCAATTTCCACAATCTCGCGAACGCGGGCTCGCTCACCGACTGGATCGGGCTCAAGCACGCCGCCCGCGAAGCGCTCTCGATGGCGAAGATCTCGGTGCACGATCTCGACCTCGCCGAGGTGCACGACTGCTTCACGATCTCCGAGATCGTGGAGTACGAGGCGCTCGGTCTCTGCGCCCCCGGTGAGGGCGGGAAGTTCGCCGCGGACGGCCGCGGCTTGGTCGGAGGCGACCTTCTGGTGAACCCCCGCGGAGGCCTCCTCGGCTGTGGTCACCCGCTCGGGGCGACCGGGGTCGCCCAGGCGCTCGAGGTCTACCAGCAGTTTGCCCACGCGGTCCCCGCGGCCCGCCAAGCGAGGGACCCGACCTGGGCCCTGGTCCACAACCTCTCGGGCAGCGCGAACGTTCACTCCGTGATGATCTACGGTCCGAAGGAGGCCGCGTGAGCGAGTCCGAGCCTCCGCGACGCCGGCACGTCGCGGCCGTCGTGTCGTCCCCGTCCTCCGAGCCAAAAGGAGAGTCCGCGGCTCCGAGCCCGCCTTCGCCGGCACGGAAGGCGCTCGAACCACGGCCGTTCCTCCTCGACTTCTTCCCGCTCGAGTCGGAGAAAGATACCCGCCTCGCCCGGTTCTACGCGCGACTGCGCGAGGGGCGGCTCTCGACGACGCGGTGTCCGAGGGACTCACTGAGCTTCTGGCCGCCCCGGACCGCCTGCCCGAGGTGCCATAGTGAGGAGCTTGAGTGGGTCGACCTGCCCGAGCACGGTCGTCTCTACGCGTTCAGCGCCGTTCTCGCGGGCGCGCCGCTCGGTCTCGAATCCGAGGTACCGTTCTCGGTCGGTCTGGTCGACCTCGATGGAGCGGGGATGCGTCTGTTCGGCCGGGTCGAAGGTCGGCCCTGGACCGAGCTCCATGTCGGGATGCCGGTCCGGGTGGAGCCCTACGATGTCGGCGACGGCCGGGTGTTCTACCGGTTCCGCACGGTCGCGTGATCCTTCGGCCGCGCCCCGCGAAAAGCCGCGCGCCGGCGGGTTCGCATCCGACGTCTTCTCGCGACGGTGGGTCCGGGCGCCGTTTTACGGTAGCAGGCTATTTATACACCCCCTCGGTCTCGCGCGCCGCCGGCTCGGGGAGAGCGGCGACGCATGGAATCGTCCCATACCGGTTGGTGGCACCGTCACGGGTGGACGGTCCTCCTCTTGCTCACCGCGTTCAGCATCTCCTTCGCGATCCGCACCATCTGGGCCTACCCGATCATCCAGCAGTGGGGCCCGCTCTTCACCTACGCCGGCGGGTCGGACTCGTACTACCACTCTCGCGTGATGGGGTACATCATCCTCAACCACCGCAACCTCATCCACGACCCGCTGCTCAACTTCCCGGTCGGGGCGATCAATCCGCGCGAGCCGCTGTTCGACTGGATGAACGCCGTCCTCGGCACGGTCTTCGCGCCGTTCTTTGGCGGCAATGCCGTCGTCGCCGGCGCCTGGTTCCTCGACCTCCAGGGTCCCCTCTGGGCGGCGCTCGGGGTGTTCCCGCTGTACCTCATCGGCCGCGAGGTCTTTGGGCGTCGCGTCGGCCTGGTCGCGGCGCTGACGTACCCGTTCCTGAGCGCGAACATCGATTCGACGATCTTCGGCTACGCGAACTACCTCTCGTTCTACACCTTCGTGATCCTGGTCGTCGTCTATTCCTACCTGCGTACGGTGAAGGCCGTCGGCAACCGCCGATGGGTCGAGAGCTACCGCGATCCTCGCTCGGTCCTGAAGGGGCTACGAGGCTTCCTCGCGACCGAACGCGCGGCCGTGAAATGGGCGGTGTTCACGGGCGTCTCGCTCGGGGCGCTCGCGCTCGCCTGGCAGGGATTCACGTACGCGATCGCCGTCATCGGGATCGCGATCCTGGTCGCGATGCTCGCCGAGCGGATCCGGCGCGTCGACTCCTTCGGGCTCTACGTCGCGACCTGGATCACGGGGCTGGTCGGGTTTCCCATGGCGATGCCCTACTACCTCGTCCAGCAGCAGTTCCAGGTCTGGTTCGACCTGCCGCTACTCCTGTACTTCGGGGTCCTGCTGCTGCTGTTGCCGTTCCTGTTCCTGCGGGACGTTCCGTGGGTCTTCTCGATCCCCCTGCTCGCGGGTCTGGTCGCGGCCGCGGCGGCGATCCTCGCCGTGCTGAGCCCGTCGTACTTCACGACCATCATCACCGGGCAGGGGTACTTCGTCAAGAACCTGATCTACTCCACCGTCGCCGAGGCGCAGGCCCCGTCGATCGACCAGTTGATCGTCGGCTACGGGGTCGTCACGTTCTTCCTCTCGTTCGTCGGATTCGGCCTCCTGCTCTACCAGCTCATCCACCACCGGTTCCGGCGCATGGACGTGGTCTTCCTGGTCTTCGCGGTCCTCGATTTCTTCCTGCCGCTCTCGGCCTCGAAGTTCTTCGAGGTCGGTTCGCCGATCTTCGCGCTCCTTCCGGCTATCGCCATCGTCCGCGCGCTGGACCTCGCGGGCTTCCCCGAGCTTCGCCGTACGGTCGCCTCGCTCTCGGACCGGCGGAGCCAGCTGTCCGCGTTCCGCAAGGCGTTCAAGGTCCGGCACGTCGTGTTGCTGATCGTCGTGGTCGGGCTCGTCCTCCCGAATGTCTGGGTTGCGATCGACGCCGGGATCCCCGGGAACTCGAAGGCCCAGTACTCCAGTCAGGTCGCCTCCACCCTGCCGACGTGGCTCCAGCCGAACTCTTCGAATCCCTCCGGGTACTACTTCGGCGCGGCGGGGAGCTCGCTCGACACTCCGAACCAGTACGATAGCGCGGGCTACAACTGGCTGGCTCAACAGGATACGAACCTCCCGGCGGCGCAACGTCCGGCTCTCGTCAGCTGGTGGGACTATGGATTCCAGACGATCGCCCAGGGAGACCATCCCAGCGTGGCGGACAACTTCCAGCAGGGGATCGACCCCTCGGGTCAGTTCCTGCTCTCCCAGAACGAGTCGCAGGCGATCGGCGTTCTCACGACCACGCTCCTCCAGGCCGAGCAGAAGAAGACCGGACTCCCCTACCTGCCCGCCTCGCTCAACGCGGTCCTCGCCCAGGATGGCTTGAACCTGACCGAGCTGCACTCGTTGCTCGTGAACACGAGCGCCGACTACGCGATGGTCGTGGCGCACCCGGAGCGGTATCTCCCGGTGAACCCGAGCACGCTCACGTACGACAATGCGATGTACCTCGCAATGGAGTACTATCTTGCGACCTCCTTCCCCCTCTCGGGTGTCGCGAAGGTCTACAATGATGTCCAAGCGTACACGGGCTGGTCGATCGCCTACGCCATGGCCGACAGCCGCCTCTTCCCGTTCTCCGGCACGAACACTGGGATCTTCAACGCTCCGGCGGACCTTACCGGCCGGGTCATCAACGCGGCGGGACTCCCGACCTCGTTCTTCAACGTCACCGTGCTCGGTTCGAACGGCCAGTCGTACCCCGCGGGTCAGGTCCCGGCCGGGGTCACTCCGATCAACTACACGGTGAACTATTTCGCGCCGTTCTACAACTCGATGATCTACCACACGTACATCGGGTACAACGGCACCCAGGCCGGGCTCGGGCCCGGTATCCCGGCCCTCGAGGGCACGCAGGCGGTCGTGAGCGCTCCGCTCATGCCCGGCTGGATGCTCCAGCACTTCCAGGTCGTCTACCGAACCGCCTACTATTGCGGGCAACCGAACGCGACCATCGGCTCCTCCTGCTTCGCGGCGACGAACCTCCCGACGGCCCAGGAGCAGTCGAAGTCGACCGGGGGCACCGCCGACACCTCCCCGTCGGCGTACTTCGCCGGTGGCGAGGCGATGCTCCAGTACTACGCCGGTCAGCCGCTGCTCGGCCAGGTTCAGCTCCCCGACGGCACGCCGGTCGGGGGAGTTCGAGTGACGGTCGACGACGGCTGGGGCATCCCGCACATGACGGCGATCACTTCGCCGGACGGGACCTTCTCCCTCATCCTACCGCCGGGCAACGACACGCTCAACCTGACGATGGGCGCGTTCGATGGGCTGCGCCAGCAGGGAAGCCAGCTCCTCAAGTCGGTGCGGATCTCGGTACCGGACGCCGCGGGCCTTTCCTTCAACGCGCCCCCCCTCGTTCGGACGGTGACGCTGACCCCCGCGACGGTCCAGGGCTTCGTCTACTGGAACTCGAACAACTCCTCGTCCTACCTGCCCCTCGTGGACCCGCTCGTGCCGGGCGCCCAGGTGGTCTTCTGGGGTCCGACTAACCAGGCCCGGTACGTCGCGACCGCCGATGCGAGCGGCTCTTTCCTCCTCCCGAACGTAGCGCCGGGCCTCTACAACTTCAACATCCTCTACGGAGGCCACAACTACTCGGAAGGGACCGCCACCATGACACCGGGTTCGGTCTACAACGCGACGTCGGCCATCAATCCCGGGGACTTCCACGGGACCGTCACTGACCTCGCGGGGCATCCGGTCGGGGGGTCGACCGTCACGCTGGCGAACGCGACCGGTGTCGTGGCGAGCGCGGTCACGAACTCGACCGGGATCTACTCGATCCGCTCGCTCGGTGTGGGGAACTACACCGTCATCGCCTCCGGCCCTACCTCGGGATGGCGCTCCGAGGGGGTGTCGGTCTCGGCCGCCAGCCCCGGCGCGAGCGTGGTCGCGAACCTCACCGTCCGCCCCACGACGCTCGTCACGGTGTCGGTCTCGGCGAACGGAGTTCCCGCCGCCGGGGTCCCGGTGCAGTTCGTCCCCGTCGCGACCCCGACGGCCTCGTTCACTCCGCTCTCCGCGTATCTCAACGCGACCGGCAACGCGAGCGTGCTTACCACCCGCGCCGACGGCACGGTGGCCGCCGCGCTCCCCGCGGGAAGCTACTCCGTCTACGCCCTCGGGTACGTGAACGGGGTGCTCGAGGCGGGACTCGGGAGCCTGACGGTCGGGTCATTCTCGTTCCCGACCGCGGCGGTCGCCCTGGCGCCGGCGCTCCGGCTCTCGGGCTCGGTGGCGAGCGTGAGCACACCCTCGCCGACCGAGCGGACCGTAGTGATCGCCTACGCCTCCTCGGGCGGCTCGGTGGTCACGTTCGCGGTGAACGGGTCGTATTCGTTCTACCTGCCGGCGGGCAGCTACTCCGTCCTCGCGCTTTCGGGGGGCATCTTCGGGCGCACCGTGGTCTTCGCGGCGCTCGCGAGCGAATCGCTCGTGAGGCCCACCAGCCTCGCACTCTCGCCCGTGAGCGCGGTTACGGGCGCGCTCAGCGTCGGCGCTCCGCTCGGGAATGGCTCCCTCTATCCGGCCGCGGGAGCGACAGTGACGGTATCGGTCTCGGGCGGCGGACCGAGCGTCCCCGGCGTGACCGATGCGAGCGGGCAGGTCGCGTTCTACCTCCCGTCCGTCCTCCCCGGCCTCTCGAGCTACTGCGTCCGCGCGCAGGCCGTCGGTTTCATCGGGACGAGCACCTGCGGGGTCTCCCCGAACGGTCTCGCCACGCTCTCGAAGGTGCCGATCTCGCTGGCGAACGTCACGGTCCGACTCACGGTGGTGGGCCTTCCGAGCGGGACCTCGGTCCGGGTGAACTTCACGTCGGAGAGTGCGACCGCGGTCTCGCGCACGCTCTTGGGAGGCCCGACGTTCACGTTCTCGTCAGCGCCGGGCGAC
>DAHVAA010000093.1 GCA_027314845.1 Thermoplasmata archaeon
CGGCCAGGTTCCCGATCGGTTCGAGGCCCGGCAGCACGGAGGCGAAGGCGGGGGCGCGCCGGTCGAGGAGGATCGCGAGCCCGCGATCGTGCTCGGAGCGGATCATCCGGCCCGTCGCCTGGAGGATCGACCGCTGGGCGGGGGCCTCGACCGTGTACTCCCAACCGTGACCGATCGTCCGGTCCAGGAACCGGCGCAGGGCCTCTCGCTTCGCTGTCGGCCGAGGATACGGGATCCCGACCATCACGACGGCCTCGAGCTCCTCGTCCGGGTAGTCGATCCCCTCCGAAAGACGGCCGCCGGCGACGCCGATGAGGATCGTCCCTTCCGGGTCCTTCTTCCATCCCTCGACCGATCGCCAGAGGTCGCCCATCGGGATCTTGTTGTACTCGATGAAGACGTTCCCGGGAAGTTGGGACTGAAGGCCCGACTCGAGGACCTTGTGCATCAGCTCGAAGCTCGGGAAGAACACCGCGGTCTTGACGGGCAGCGTCTGCAGCACCTCGACCAGTCGGTCCGCGAGCCGCTGGATCGCACGCGGGTCGTTCTTCAGGTCCTCGAAGCGGGTCGTGACCGTGGGGTCGTAGAGAAAACGCCGGTGCTCCGGCGGAAAGTGCGACGGGACGTTGAGGAAGCGGGTGCGCTCCCCCAGTCCGAGCGCGTCGCGGTACTCCTCGAGCGGGGCGAGCGTCCCGGACAGGTGGACCGAGAGATGGCAGTCCAGGATCGGCCGGGCCGCCGCCGAAGCGTCGAGCGCGAACGCCTCGAGCGCCGGGCGAGGAAGGCGCGTGGCGACCTTCACGTAACTGGGCGGCTCGAGCTGGGGCCAGGACAGGAGCGTAAGCGCGACCGTGTGGACCCAGGAACGGGGCAGGTGGCGCTCGCGGCGCCGCTCGTCCCGAAGGTTCTCCCCCCAGGTTGCGAGCGCGCCGAGCCAGGTGTCGAGCCGGTGGCTCGTGCCGCCGAGGGCCGTCAAGAGCGCATCCTCGAAGACGGAGGGCGGCAGCACCGCGTCGTCCTCCCGGACCAGGGCATGGATCAGCTCCTCGACCGCGGCGCCCACGAGGTCGAGGAACCGGCTTGCGCTCGGCCCGTCGGGAAGCTGGAAGTCCCCCCGCTCGGCCACCTCCGCCCTCGCACGGCGGACCGACTCCTGCGGCAGGGAGACCGTGGAGAGGTCGCGCAATTGGTTCGGGAGGTTATGCGCCTCGTCGATGACGAGGTCGAGCCGATCGGGCTCGGCGTGCATCCAGCTGAGGAGGGCCCGGCGAATGTGGGGGTGGAAGAAGAAGGCATACGGAGCGGTCACGATGCGCGCGTGAGGGACGAGCTTCTTCGACAGCTCGTAGGCGCAGAGGTTCTCCTCGCGGGAGTACGCCTCGAACTCGTGCGGGGCGGGCAGCCGGGAGCTGAACCGGTCCACGAGGCTTTCGAGGTCGGACTGCAGGACCCGCGCATAGTACGGGCAGCCGTCGAGGTCGGCGAGGTCGATCTCTCCGCCCTCGGGGAGCTCCGGTGGCGCGACCAGGGGGGCCTCTCCCTGCATCGCCCGCTCCGTGGCTCGCTTACGGTCGGCGCAGAGCTTCCCGTGCTCCTCCGCGGTGGCCCCCTTGATCTCGGCGACGTTCTCGAGAAGGAAACAGCGTCGCGCCCGCCCCTGGAGGCCGACCGCGAGCAGGGGACGCTCGAGGCGGTGGGCGATCGTTCGAGCCTCCTGGAGTACCTGCACCTCCTGGGAGTGGGTCCGTACCAGGTAGAGGATCCGGTGGTCCGCCGCTTCCGCGTGTTCGAGCAGTGGGGCCAGGACGGCCACGGTCTTCCCGCTGCCGGTGGGGGCGTTGACCAGGAGCGGGCCGCCGAGCTCGGCGGTCTCCCGGACCGACCGCAGGATCGACTCCTGACCCGGTCGGACCCGGTAAGGGAAGAGGAGAGGGACCTCCGAGACGGGGGGTGCGGTGGTCGTAATCGGCGCTCCGGAGGGAGCGAGCGGCAGAACGGGGTTTTAAGCTGCGCCTTGACTGGAACGATGGGACCCCCCCGCGCACCCCGAGCGCACTCCCCGCCGACCGTGCCGACCGCTCGGTTGCCGGGTCGACCCCCAAGGCTTCAAGCCCGAACGCCGGGTGGGACCCGAGACCTTGAGCATGGGAGACGGAGGGACGGTGGTCGAAGCGGCCTCGGACCACGTCGCGAGTCCGCCGTTCCTCGCCCGGTACGGTCGGTTCGTGCTGGTCGGGCTGACGGGCGTGGTCGTGAACCTGATCGTCTTCGCGCTCGTGCTCGACGCGATCTCCCCGGTCCCGACGTTCAACCTCTACTCGAGCCTGCTCCATTTCTCGTCGAGCACGTCGTCGAACCCCGTCGCGAACCTCGCCGCCAGCGCGGTCGCCTTCGTCGTGGCCACCTTCTGGAACTTCACCTGGAACAACCTCTGGACGTTCCGCACCCCGGTCGGTCACCGCCACCGACTCGGACACCGCGTCGGTCTCTACTACGGCATTTCGCTCGGTTCCCTCGCGGTGAACGAGGTCGTCTTGTTCCTTGCGAGCTACTTCGTTCCGCCGCTCTACGGCCAGGCGCTGGGGATCGCCCTCGGGAGCGTGGTCGGTTTTGCGGGGAACCATCGGGTGACGTTCGCGGAGTCGACGATCCGGGACCCGTAGGTCGGGGCCGAGTCGTGCGGGTCAGCCGAACTCGTACCGCACCCCGAACGGGCCTCGGGGGAGCTTCCAGGTGACGGAGCCCTGGTCGCAGGCGATATCGCAGGCGCCGCACTCAACGCAGTCCTCGTAGCGGAAGACGAGGCGGCCCTCGATCCGTTCGTAGCACTTCGCCGGGCAGACGAACGTGCAGAAGGAGTGCGGGCAGCGAGCGCAGACCTCGGGCCGGACGGTGATGTGCGCGTGCTCTTTCGCATCGGTCGCGTAGCGAAGGGTGCCGAGCCGACGTTTGATCTCGATGAACTCCACGGGGGAGGAGGCGGGGACACCGGCCATCAACCGTGCTCCTTCCCGCGATCACTCCGGGAGCTTCGCGAGGATCGCGAGGTCGGCGCGGACCGCTTGGACGCTCGCTCGGAGCGCCGCCCGCTCCGCCTCGGTGAGGTCGACGGGCACGACGCGTTCGACCCCGTTCCGCCCAAGGACCACGGGGACCCCGATGTAGACGTCGTCCTCGCCGAACTCCCCCGAAAGGTGCGCGCTCACCGGGAGGAGCCGGTGCTCGTTGTCCGCGATCGCCCGGACCAGCTCGGCCTGGCTAGCGGCCGGCGCGTAGAAGGCGCTCCCGGTCTTGAGGAGGTTCACGATCTCGCCGCCCCCCTGCTTGGTCCGTTCGACGATCTGAGCAAGGCGGTCGGCCGGAAGCAGCTTCGTGAGGGGCACGCCCGCGACGCTCGTGAGCGAGAGCAGCGGGACCATCGTGTCGCCGTGGGTGCCGAGCACGAAACCGGTCACATCGCGCGGGGCGACCTGGAGGGCCTCGGCGACGAACCATCGGAAGCGGGCGGTGTCGAGGGTCCCGGACTCGCCGAAGACCCGGGCCGTCGGTAGGCCGCTCACCTTCCGGAAGTAGTAGGTCATCACGTCGACCGGGTTCGTCACGACCACGCAGATGGCGTTCGGCGCCTTCGCCCGGACGGCCTGGGCGTGGGCCTTCACGATCGCGGCGTTCTTCTCGAGGAGGTCCGAGCGGCTCATCCCGGGCTTTCGGGCGAGCCCGGCGGTCTCGACCACGACGTCCGCGCCCGCGAGCGCATCGAGCGAGGTAGAGCCGGTGACCCGGGTGGAGAACGGGACGATCGGCGCCGACTCCTGGATGTCGAGCGCCTTCCCCTGCGGCAGGCCGTCGACAATGTCGATCAGCACGAGCTCGCGCGCGAGGTCGGCCTCCGCGAGCCGTTGCGCGAGCGATCCCCCGATGTTCCCGGCCCCGAGCACGGCGATCTTGCTGAGCGCGCTCATCTCGATTCCCTTCGGGCCTCCCCACCCCCGCTCGGGCTTAAACGTCAGCGGCCTAGGGCCCGGAAGAGGCGGGGTCCGTTCCGCCGAAAGATTGATTCCCCGATTCGTCCGTTCGCCGCCAATGGTCGACGTCGACTCGGTCCTCCTCAGCGTGCAGGAACGGGACAAGTGGCGGCGTCGGATGGAGCTGCTGGAGCGTTCGCTCGGCGAGATCCGGGACCGACGCCGCCGGCTCGAGCTCCGCCTGCGGCACATCAAGAAGGAGCTGACGCGCCTGCGGCTCACGGCCGATGCGGTTCACGACCTTGGGCGGTCCGCGTTCTCACGGGAGGTGACCGGTGCCCCGCGTAGCACCTCCCTCCGATAGACAGGAGCTGCTCCTTGCGACGCAGCGCGAGGTCAACGCCGAGCTCCAACGCCTGCGTCGAGAGGAGGAGTACCTCCTTCTCAAGGTCCGCCAGGCCCGCGAGCAGGTCCACTACTACGAGGCCCTTCTCGCGCTCTTGCGTCGCGATTGGGGAAAGACCGACGGGCTTTCTGACCTCGTCCGACGCCTGGGTTAGGCCGGATCCCCCGTGAAGATTGTCGTCTACGGCGCCGGGGCCGTCGGGAGCCTGTTCGGGGCGAGGCTGGCGCAATCGGGCCACGCGGTGACCCTGGTCGGCCGGTCGGAGCACGCACGCGCGGTCGCGGCGACCGGGCTGGTCGTACGGAACGGGACCGAGGACCGCGTGGCGATTCGGGCGACGGACGAGCTCCCCCGCCGCTCCGCCGCCGACGCGGCGCTCCTCACGGTGAAAACGTTCGACCTGTCGACCGCGGCCGCTCGGCTCGCCCGGGCGCTCGGTCGGCCGCTCCCGACCCTGCTCCCCCAGAACGGGTTAGGGGTCGAGGCGGTGGCGGCGGAGGGGCTCTCCGCGGGAGGGTGGAGCGACCCGTCGGCCTGGATGGTCCGTGCGGTGAACTCGGTCCCGGCGACCTGGGTCGCGCCGGGGGTCGTGCGGGCCGCCGGTACGGGCGAGGTGCTGCTTCCGGACCCGACCGGACCTTCACCCGCCGCGCGACACGCGCGGCTCTTCGAAGGGCTGCTCACCGGGGCGGGGTTCACCGTCCGCATCGTCCGCGAGTTCGAGCGGGAGGTCTGGCGCAAAGCGCTCGTCAACGCCGCGATCAACCCGGTCACCGCGGTCCACGGCGTCCCGAACGGTCGCTTGCTCCGGGAACCCGAGCGCTCGGAGGCGATCGAGCTTTTGAGGGAGGCGCTGCGGGCGGCGTCCGCGAACGGCATGGAGTTCTCCGAAACCGAGGCGATCCGGGACTTCGAGCGCGTCGCGAAGGCGACCGCAGAGAATCGCTCGAGCATGCTCCAGGACCTCGAACGGGGTCGCCCCACCGAGATCGATGCGATCTCGGGCGAGCTCGTTCGCCGGGCCGCCGCGCGCGGGGTCGACCTTCCGCTCACCCGGGCCATCATCGCCGAGGTGCGGCGGCGGCGGGACCGCCTCCGCTCTCCACAACCCTCTTAGAGCCGCGTCGCTCGCTCGGACATGGCGGAGAAGAAGGGACTCGGCTCGGCGCCGGTCCACGGACGCCGCGTGCTCGTACGGGTCGACTTCAACGTCCCCCAGGACCCGAACGGGCAGGTCGCGGACGACCGCCGCATCATCGAGGCGCTGCCGACCCTCAACCACCTGCGCGCCGCCGGGGCGCGGACGATCATCATGACGCATCTCGGACGGCCCGAGGGCCACCGGGACCCCCGGTTCACGCTGCGACCGATCGTCCATCGACTGAGCGCCGTCCTGGGTCAGCCGGTGCCGCTCGCCGACGACATCGTCGGGATCCACGCCATCGAGCAGACGGCCCGCCTCCAGAACGGACAGTTCCTGATGCTCGAGAACCTCCGCTTCCATCCCGGAGAGGAAGCGAACGACCCGGCGTTCGCCTCCCAGCTCGCCCAGCTCGGCGAACTGTTCGTCGAGGACGCCTTCGGGACCATGCACCGGGCGCATGCCTCCACGGTCGGCGTCCCGAAACGGCTCCCGTCGTTCGCGGGTTTGCTGGTCGAGCGGGAGGTTCGGGAGCTCTCCCGCCTGCTCGAGGACCCCGCCCAGCCGTACGTCGTCGTCGTCGGAGGGGCGAAGGTGAAGGACAAACTCCCTCTGCTGACGAGCTTCTGCGGACGGGCCCGGTCGATCCTGATCGGGGGGGCGCTCGCTTTCCCGTTCTTGCGCGCGAAGGGCCACGACCTCGGCGCGAGTCCCGTCGAGCCGGGCCTCGAGCGAGCCGTGGACGAGTTCTTCCATCACGCGGAGGCGACCGGGACCGATATCCTCCTCCCGGTCGACCTCGTGGTCGAACGCCCCGGGGTCGCGGGCGCCGAGACGCATCCGGTCGGCTCCGTTCCCCCGGACGCGAGCGCCCAGGACATCGGGCCCGAGACCCGCGCGCAGTTCGCCGCCCGGCTCGACGGTTCGAAGACGGTCTTCTGGAACGGGCCCCTCGGTCGCGCCGA
>DAHVAA010000094.1 GCA_027314845.1 Thermoplasmata archaeon
TTGAGCCTCGGAAAGGTCCAGCCCCACCGGTCGCGCACCTCGGCGGGCCAGCGCGATCGACCATCGGGCGGCTCCGCAGCCGAGCTCGAGGGTGCGGAGCCCTCGGACCGGTCCGAGCAGGTTCGCCGTGCGCTCGGGGATGCGCCAGAGTCCCCAGGCCATGGCGTTCTGCCCGCCGAGCTGGGAAGCGTGCCGTCGATCGTAGGCCGCACCGGTGCGGTCCCAGACCTGGAGGTTCCTCTGGATCGACGAGGTGGGCCCCGCGCGTGACGATGCCATCGAGGTCGGCCACCCGAGAGGGGCTAAATCGGAATCGGAGAGCTCGTTAAGAGAGCGATCGATCGGCAGGTGCAGTTCGGAGACCAACGCCCCGAGCGGAGCGGAACGCCCGTCACTTCGGCGGAGGGGGATGCCGCCGCAGGTAGAGCCGGCCCAACCCGGCGCCGATCGCTCCGAAGAGAACCGCTCCCACCACGAGACCGGCCCCGATGTAAAGGACCGCCGTGACGAGGCCGCTCAGGCCATAGTAGCCGAACTGCTGGCCCAGGAGCACGAACACCACGCCCAGCACGGCCCCGGCGCCGGCACCGTGGGTCGCTGCGCTCATCCCCCCTCCTTCGGCGGCGCGTTCTCGGTCGGCTCGGGGGTAGGAGCTGGCGAGGAGGTCTCGGGGCTCTCGGGCGAGGTGGTGGGAGGTGAAGCCGGGCCGCCGGTCGGCGGCTTTCGTCCCATCACGGCGAACCGACCGGAACGGGCCACCTCGTAGAGCTCGATCGCCGCGATCACGATCAGGAGGATCGGAAGGGCAGCGAGCAGGGTGTAGGGCGCGCTCGCCTTCACGAAGAAGGTGTCGCTCCAGACAACGCTACCGTTCGACGCGAACAAGCTCGCGGTCACACTGTAGAGGCCGGCGAGCAGGTAGGTGAGCGCGCCCGGATTCCAATCCATCTCGAAAGAGCCGGCCGGGCTGCCCTGAACACCGACCGGGTTGATCGGGCCGACATCCCGGGTTGCGATCGCGAACCCGAAGTAGTTCATCGCCAACCGGGCATCGGTGACCGGGACCGGCTGACGGCCCGCGGCGGTCCAGTTGAACACGACGTGGGCGTTCTGAGTGAAGACGATCACGAGCGCCGCGGACGGCGAGCCGGCGGTGCAGATGTTCGTCCCGTTCCACGTGACGTTGGCGACGACACCGCTCGCGGTCTGGGCGTTGGGGCATGCGGAAGGGTTGCCGGCGGACGGGGCGTAGGCCGCGAGCGCGGACCCCGCGGGAGGGATCACCAGTACCGCGAGCGCGATGGCGAACATGGACCGGACCGCGACACGGGACCATCTCCGTCGGGTCGGGGAGTTCTCCATAGGGCAGGGGGACACCGAAGGACCCGATTATCAATCTGCCGATGGAGTCCTCTCGGCCGAAATCCCCGAGGCCCTACGACGGGGTCGACCGCCGAACGAACGCGACCGCGATACGATCCAGCTCGCCCGGTCGAAGTAGGTCAGGGTTGATGTGTAGCCAGACCCGGGCGTCATGCTCCCGGGCCTGTCGGTCGAACTCTCCCAATCGCTCCAGCACCGGCCCAACGCCGTGGATCCGGGCGAGGTACTCGACGCCTTCGATGAAGAACACCGCCACGTGCGCCTCCGTCAGCTTTTGCTGCAGGAAGGTGGCGAGCGCGGGCAGGTCGTTCGGCCGAATCGTGCGGTCCCGACCCAGATTAGAGAGCCAGTAGACCTCGATCGGTCGAATCCCGATCTGCGCGCGCACTCGTTCGGGGGACTCGCGCACCACGCAGAGGCCGGGAAGTCCCGCCGCGGTGGCCTCCAGGAATGGCTGGAGCGAGGTCAGCATCTGGCTCCCGACGCAGAGCTCTACGCCGCCCGGGGGTGGCGGGGGCTGCCGGATCATCTCGGCGGGGGCGGCTCGTGGCGGGACCTCGACGGGGGAGGATGGGCGGTCCGGCATCGCCGCGATCGACGAGTCCGTAGGGGGAGAGGTCGTCGGCGGAACAGTCGGCCCCGCGGCCGGTCCCAGCGGTACCGGTGGCTCCGGCCCGCCCGGGACCGAGGCGAGGTGTGCGGTCCCTGAACCGAGCCCCGGTTCGAGCGCGGGGCTAACCTCCGCCCTGTCCGGAACGCTGACTTTTTTGTCCTGCCCAACGGAGTCGAGCGCCCGGTAGGGGCCGCCCTCTGCGGACGTGGAGGGCTCCCGAGTCGTGGGCGGTTCCTCGCCTCCGGGTGGTTCGCTCCGGCGGGATGAGACGTCCGCCTCGAAGGAACCAGTCCCGTGGAGCGGCAGGAGCTGTGGGCTCGAATCAGGTTCCGGGACCGTCGGAGGGAGCTCATCGGATCCGTCGCTCGAGATGGGGGAAAGCTCGGGCCCGGGGGCTTCGCGTTCGTCCACCGACGGTTCCTCCGGCGCCGCGTCGAGCCGGTCTCCGCGGTCCAAATAAGCGGTGACCCCCGCGCTGTCCGACTCGTTCAGCGGAGAGGCCGGCGAGGTCGGTGTCGACTCCGTCGGGTAGGTCGAGGGGGCGGTCGCCGAGGGCTGGACCTCCGAGGGACCACTCCGCCTGGCATCGGAGCCGGCCAGCGCGAGTTCGACGTCTTCCCCGGCTACTCGCTCGGGTCGCTGAAGGGAGCTCGGCTCTTCCACATCATCGGGGGCCGGGGGTGCAGACGCAGGGCTCGGCGCTGCAATGTCCGTCGATTCGTCCGTCTTGGGTCGAACCGGCACCTCCCGCTCGAGGAGCTCAGACGGCGGCACTCTCGGTCGGTCGACAGCGGGCTCCACGACCCCGACATCGGTGTGACGCTCGGCCTCGAGGAGTTCACGCGCGCCGGGTCCCGCAGGGACTGGCGGGATTTCGATCGCTGTGGCCGTAGCGGCTATCGTGGCGAGCGGAGCGGGGCTCTCGTTAGTGCGGCGGACGATAGCTCTGCCTTGCGAGGGATCCAGGACCGCCGGCAAGACCTCGTCGTGAAGGCTCGCTTCCGACGGAACCACTTCGCTCCCATTGGACGCGGGGAGCCCCACAGCTCCGAATGGCAGACGCTCCTCGGCGCCCCCGTCGGTCGTCCCCGGCATCGAAGACGGGGCACTCTCCTCCGGAACGGTTGGTCGTTCGACGGGCGCGACGGTCTGCTCGGGTTCGGTCTCGGGGCGCCCAACGTCCTCGCTCAGGGGAGTGAGTTTCGAAGCGGCCGGTGGCCCGCGCTCTTCCTCGGCCCCTGAGCTTGTCCATTCCCCTGGGGCGGGCCTCGACGCATCGGGGGCAGGCTCCTGCGTCCATGCCACTTGCGCCCCGGGCTCGGAAGCGGTCGGGATCGAAGCCTCTTCTCCGGCCCCGGGCACGTCGGGGGGCGCTGAGGGGCTCAACGTCTCCCGGGGCCCCCTTCCACTCTCCCGTACCTCTACCGAGGTCGGTGGCGCGGCGCTGTCCGCAAGTAGGGGTGGCCCCGAAGAAGGCGGAGGCAAGTTCGGTAAGGCAGGGGTCATCGCCGGAGCTTCTTCGATTCGACTCCGGCCGAGCGACCCCGCCGGAGGCGAGACCGATCTCCGAAGAGGGCCGGTCGCGCGACGGGGGCCACCGCCTCGTGGCCGGGAGGCCCTCGGCACGCTCTGCGCACCAACCGCCGTGAGCAGTGCCTCGGCGACCGCTCCGCCGAACCCGGGAATCGCGACCAACTTCTCGTACGACGCGCCCCGATAGTCCTCGAGGCTTTCGAGCCCGGTCTGCCACGCGGCACGGACCTTGGCCGGCCCGAGCAGCGGGACCCGAAGGAGGCCGTCGAGCTCCTGGTTGAGCGTTCGGACGGCTTCCTCTTCCGCGATGATCTTCTCGTCGGCGAAGTCCGTCTCGGGGGGAGCGAGAGACGGTGGGGCCGGGCCGAGCGATAGGCGTCGCCCCGGTGCCTGCCGAGCCCGTCGCTTCGGGCGACGTGTCGGGACGGCGAGTCCGGGGATGCTCACCCACCAGCGGGCCCCGGTGCGCGTTCGACCCCGGAGCCGGTTCGGAGGAGGGAGCTCTTCGATCGACTCCGGGACCTGGAGCTCGGTCAAACCGAGGTAGGCCGCGAGCGGTTCCGCGACCGTTCTGAGCTCGCTCGCCAGCGGGTCGACCGCCGAGACGATCGCTTTCCAACCGGATCCGGCGGGCGGAACTCCCGCGGTCCGCAGACGACGGTCGAGATGCCGCAGTAGCCAGAAGGCGTCGGGGGAAAGCGGGGGAGGCACCAGGGTCCCCCGCGGCCCCGGTCCGGCCCTACGGACATAGAGTTCTCCGAGCGCCCACGGGACCGGCACCGTGTTCTCGGGAAGCATGTCGACGTACTCCACCATCGAGGGAAGGACGCGCCTCGGGAGCCCCTGGATGACGACGGAGAGCTCGGCCGAGGACCCTTCGCCCGTCCGACGCGGAGGCATCCGGCGCAGCAGATGGACGATCTGGGAGGCCTGCGAGGGGTAGGCCCGCTGGATCTCCGACTCGACCGGGCGGACTTGGCGCCGTCGTCCCTGCCACGGCTCGCGAGGAGAGCCGACTTCTATCCGTTCCACATGGCCGAGGCGTTCCAGCACCGGCCGGTCGGCGCGAAGAAGGTCCCCTTCCTCGTCCGTCGGGACGACGAGCGCGACCGACGGGAGCGGCGACTCCGTGGAGAGACCGTTCGAGCGGCGGAAGCTCCCGAGCGAGGCCAGGATCGAGCTCCAGCGCGACCATGACCGGACCAGTTTGTCGTCCAAGAGCCCAGGGTTCGCCGGAGTCACCGTGGTCTCGGGAATGCTGGTCCGGTCCGCGACGAGACGACGGTGGACCGATTCGGCAAGGAAGGGCAGGATCGGACTCAGGAGGACGACCGCAGTGCGCACCACATAGGTCAGAGCGCGTAGGGCGGCCCGCTTCGACGCCGGGGTCCCCGCGACCGCGATTCGGGGCCGGACCCACTGTCGGTACGCGGCAAGGTCCGTGTCGAGAAACCGGAAAACGCGACGGTGCGCCGCGGCCGGGATGAATCGGTCGAAATCCGCGAGCGCTAGAACGCGCACTCGCTCCCAGCGGGCCAGAAGGGCACGGTCCTCGGGCTCGAGCTCGCCCGAGAAACCCCCGATCGGCGACGCGAAGGAAGAAAGCATCGACCCGTCGCACGCTCCAAGGACCTCCTCCGCCAACGTGGCGAGGCGCTCAAGACGGCGGGCTTCCTGCCGGCATCGTTCGGCGAACGAGTCCGCGGTCCGCTCCGCCGCTTCGGTGCGGACGAGCGCCGCGCGCACGGCATCCGTGCCGTGTGTCTCGGCGAGGCCCGCGAGGTCGAGTGAGGGCAGGGTCGGGAGGACGGTGAGCCCGACGTTCGTCACTGGGCCGGAAACGGCGGCCATCCCCGCAAGGTGATGGATCAAGCTCGGGACGCGGCGACGATGACCTAGGTAGATCCGGGCGGAGTCGGCCGGTGGAAACGGGTCCGAGCGAGCCCAGGCGTGGAGGGCGGCCGACACCGAGGCCGTCAAGCGACGACGGACGGGGTACATCTTTCCCCCGCAAGGGCAGGCCGGCGCGCCGTCGATCGCGTCCAGTCGCTCGCACTGGGAGCACTCGAGCAGCGCCACCGCGCTCTCTTCCTCGCTGGCACTCGTTTCGCTCACCGGCCAGGGGGCGACCTCCACGTGCGGCAGCGGTGGTGCTCCGGGCAGCAGCCGGGAGTACAGCGCGATCGCCTCCGGTGGGAATCGACCCGGCTCGAGGCACCAGGCGCGCCCCGGGACCCAGATGAGCGAGTTCCCGCAGACGAGGCAGTGGGGAACGCCGCGACGGACCGTCAGCTGCGCAAAGACCGCGTCGCCTTCGTGCAGGTCGCGGACGATGAACTCGTTCGCCGTTCTCAGGTCGAGTCCCGCGTACTTGTGGACGAGGGTGAAGTCGAGCTTGCCGCGCGGCGTGACGAGCGGCCAGCCGGGGATCCCGTGGGACGCGGCGATGACCGCGTCCGTGCTGCCGTGGCCCGGGACCAGGGGGACGATTCCCGTGCCGGTGTCGGTGACGTCCGGGACCGCAAGGACCGTTCCGGCCGGGGCTGTGAGACCCCCTCCCATCGGGAACTCGTGTCGGAGCGGATACTGGTACGTCCCGCCGGCGAACTCTCGCCCGGGGCGCTCCTCCAGCACTTCGAAGCTTGCGTCAGGGATCCATGAGCGGAACCGTTCGAGCGACGCCCGCGACGTGAAGACGACCTCGGAAGCGTCCTTTCGTCGGTACCGGGCGACTACGTACGGGAGGAACGGGTGGATCAGGACCCCGCAGGTGCCCAAGAGCTTCCAGGGCGCATCGACCCAGACGAGCGCGGCGATCGGCCGACCTTCGTGCTCGAATCCGAAACGCACGAGGT
>DAHVAA010000095.1 GCA_027314845.1 Thermoplasmata archaeon
CCCGCAGCAGCGTGTCGGGGAGGTCGGCCGCGAGGGCGCGCATCTTTGCGGCTCCCGCCTTCGGGGCATCCCGAACCGTTCGAGCCATGGCCCAACGGGCCTTCAGGGCAAGATATTCCTTGCGGGGAGGGCCGCCTCCGTCGGGGAAACTACAAGAGGGCAGGGACACCATGCATCCGGGCGCGAGCGGGGAGTTCCTCCGAGCTCGCGCGCGGGGAACCCAACGTGACCGCGGAGCACGCGCCCGACCCTCCGGCGGACGGGCGCGTTTCGATCGGCACGCCCGGGCTGGACGAGATGCTGCACGGTGGGCTGGTCGGCCGACGGCCGTACCTCGTCGTCGGTCCGTCCGGAACCGGGAAGAGCTCCCTCGCCTTGCAGTTCCTGATCGAGGGAGTGCGCAAAGGAGAGCGCGTTCTCCTCGTCACCATCGAGGAGCCGCCAAATGAGATCCGGTTGAACCACCGCGGGCTCGGTCCCGAGCTCGACGCGGTCGAAGTGTTCGATGCGATCCCGGACATCATGCGCTACGAACGGGTACCGTTCAAGGACATCGCCGCGGTCCGACACGCGTCGCCGCTGCGGGAGGTCCCGCTCGAGATCCGCCGTTCTCCCGAGCTCTCGGCCGTGGAGGTCACGCTCACCGGGCTCGAGCAGATGCTCCGGACGGAGGTGCAGCGACGGAACTACTCGCGTCTCGTCATCGACTCTCTGACGGCGCTCCAGTACTTCTGCATGAAAGGCTTCGATCCGGTCGCCGGAGCCCAGGCGTTCCTGCGCTTCCTTTCCGACCTCCGGGTCACGACCATCCTGACGGTCGAGTCGCCCCTCGAGGACGCCGACACCCCCGAGCGGATGCTGGCCCGCGGGGAGATCCGGCTCTTCCGGTGGGAGCTCGACGACCGCACCGTCCGCGCGGTGGGGGTGGAGAAGTTCCGCGGGAGCGCCCACGATGTGCGGCTGCATCCGTATCGTCTCGGGACCCGTGGGCTGGACGTCAACCTCGGAGTGACGATCTCCCGCGATACTCGCCAGCTCATCGAAACTCCACGAGCTCCGGAGCCGCCGTCCCCGACTCCCGCGTCGCTCCCCGAGCCGGAGCCGACCTCGCCGCTCGACCCGCTTGGCGAGGTGGTGCGGGACCTCGTCCTCGTCGGGGCCGAGGTGGCTCCCCTCCGCGCGGAGATCGAAGCGGCCCTGGGAGCGTCGGCGGCCGGCGACGTGGACCGGGCGCAGGTCGGAATCTCTCGCGCGAGCGCCCTCGCGCTAGGGCTCTCCGATTCCCTGCGCGAGCGGATGCGAGGTTCCACCTGGCCGGCCCCGCAAGTTGCGGAGGCCTACCAACGGCTAGTCCAACGAAGCGAAGCGGCCCGGGCGGGGATCGCGCCAACGAAACTCACCCCGACCGGAGTGCTCGCGGTCCAGCTGGCCTGGGTCCTCTCGCTGATCCCTCGGGCGGCATTGGAGCCGGCCACGCTCCGGCCGTCCGAGGTCGCCCCCCTCGTCTCATTGCCGGTAGCCTCGTTGGGGTCTTTGGCGGACCGCGAGCCACGTATGGCTTCCGGGGAAGGGGCGGTCCCCTCGGGCGAGCGGGGAGTCGCCGTCTCCGAGGAGGTCGCTACGGAGACTCCTTCCGAATCTTCTTCGCCCTCCCTCTCGGCGGCGCCGGAACTCGGGCGGGTCGCGGAGAGTGCCCGAGGACCGGGACACCCCGGCTCGAGCGAGGTTGGAGTACCCTCCGGTCGAATTGAACCCGGTGCGTTCCGTCAGACCTCCACAGACGCGGGAGGTCTCGCGGGCTCGAGGCCGGAGCATGAGCCGTCGCCCTCCCCGGCCCCGAGCTTACCCCAGGTCCCGATCCCGCGCCATCCAGGGCCAGCGCGCGGTTTGGAGCGAGCCCCATCGCTTCCGTCTCCTGAAACGCGACCTTCGCCCACGAAAGCTCCGACTTCGGGGGAGAAGCCAGCAAGATCTCTGAGCGGTGCTTTTGCTGCCGGCGGAGGGGCGGTCGCAGCCTCCGTCGCCCCGGCCCGTACGACCGGCGCGCTGCCGCCTCCCACGCTTCCGCCGGGCGCGGTCCAGAAGACCCCTCGCTCGACCGCGCGCTCCGTGGAACCCCCCGTCCCCCCACCGGCGGTCCCGGCTCCCCCGAGGGCCCGCGAATCTCGCGAGGGGCGGCCCCCGCTTCCTACCCTGCCTTCTGACCCGGCGACCCGGGGGGACCGTACCGAGCCCCCAGGATCCGTGAGAGGGCGCCCCCTGTCACCGCCAGCTCCGCTACCGAACCTCGTCCCGCCTGTCGGCTCCGGGGCCGCGTCGTCATCGGCACCGGCGCTGGTCTCGGCGACGGCCGCGACTCCGAAGCGCAAGCGCAAGACCACTTCGGTGCCGCGCAAGCGGCTGACGACCTCACCGGCGGCCACCCCTCCGCCGGAGGTCGACATCGCCGCCGCTCCCACGGCGACTTTGCCGCCCGAGGCCGATGCCATGGTCGGGTCGACAAAGCCGAAACGCCGCCCGGCGCGCAAACGGAAGGCGCCCACCGTCGTTTCCGCGCGCGCGGGCCCGATCCCGCCATCGGGCGAGACTCCGGCGCCGGCTCCGCCCCCCGTGGAACCCCTCGCCGAGGCGACCGCTCCCCCTAAGGAGGGCTCGTGAGGGCCTCCTCGGCCCTCGCCGAGCATCGGGTGCCGACGGGTATCCCGGGTCTCGATCGGATGCTGGGCGGCGGGCTCGTCTCGGGCCGGCCGTATCTCGTCACCGGCGGGACCGGCAGCGGAAAGTCGCTGCTCGGGCTCCAATTCCTTCTCGAGGGGCTCCGGCGAGGCGAGCAGGTCCTGCTCGTGGCCGTGGACGAACCTCCGAACGAGATCCTCGAAAACGTCCGGTCGTTCGGTTGGGACCTCTCCCAGGTGAAAACGCTCGATGCGAACCCCGGCACGCGAGCGATCAAGCGCAACATGGCCGTCCAGGAGATCCGCACGATGACCGACCTCAAGTCGATGCGGGACCTCTCCCAGGAGGCGAAACGGTCGAGCGACACCGAGGACATCTCCATCCAGTCGATCCAGCTGAAGCTCCGCCAGCAGATGGCCGACCAGCCGTTCCGCCGCGTGGTGGTCGACTCGATCACCTCGGTGCGAAGGTTCGCGATCAAGTCCTCGGTCGACCCGCAGGCGGAGCGGACGGAGGTTCAGTCGCTGCTACGGTTTCTCTCCGAATCCGGGGTCACGGCGCTCATCATGGCGACCCCGAGCGATCCCGGAGTCCTCAACCCCGAGGAGATCCTGACCCGTGGCGAGATCCTGTTGACCCGCAAGTGGGTCGGGGACCGCTCGGTGCGCCAGATCAAGATCGTTCGGATGCGCGGCTGCGCACACGACCCCGAACGTCGTCCGTTCGTGATCGCGAGCCAGGGGATCATCCTCGGTTGAGCGGTGCGCTCTCGAAACGCCCGGGGTCGAGAGGCGATCGAACCCCGGGCCGCCGCGGCAAGCTCATTGACCTACGGTGACGTCCCTTACGGTCGGAAACCCCGGGGGGAAAATGTCCGACCGCCGGCACCTCATCGGGCCGATCCTCGGGGTCGTCGGCGGGTTCGTCGTCCTCGTCTACGCGGTCCTCGAGCTCTGGATCGCCTACAATGTGAGTGGCCTCCTGTCGCTGAACGCTCTGCCGGTCACCGGGACCGGCGGCTCGTTGACGGGGGCGCGTTCGGGATCCTGTGCGGCCTTCTGATCATGCTGAGCTCGATGCTTTGCCCCCTGTACCCGGAGCATCGGATCCTACTCGGAGCCCTGATCCTCCTGTTCTCGGTCCTCAGCCTCGCGAGCATGGGGGGCGGCGCAGGGATCGGCCTCCTGCTCGGCGTGCTGGGGGGCGCGTTCACGATCGGCTACACGCCCGAATTCGGGGCCTCGACCGCTTCCGGGATCCCGACCACCGTGGGTGCCGCCACTCTCCGCTCGTACTCGCCGAGCTTGTCCCTCCCGACTGCTACGGCACCGACGGGAACCGTCGGCGGCGCGTTCGCGGATCGACCGACGCGGCGGGCCTGCACGAACTGCGGCCAAATCAATCCCCTCGAGGAGTCGTCCTGCGTCGCCTGCGGTCAACCGCTCCCGCCGGTTCCGCTCGGTGCCCGTCCGGCGCGGCGACAGTCGTAAGGGGACGGAGGGCGTGCCGGGGTCGATGGCGAACTGGCTGCTGAAAGAGGAGCCCAGCCACTACTCCTTTCTTGACCTCGTGCGGGACCGGCGCACTCGCTGGGACGGAGTGCACAACCCGCTCGCGCTCCAGCACCTCCGCCGCATGGCGCCGGGCGACCGGGCGATCTACTACCACACCGGTACGGAGCGCGCGTGCGTCGGCCTCCTGCGGGTGGCCAGCTCTGCCCGTCGGGCGACCGATGACCCGCGGGGGTCGTGGTGGGTGACCGTCGAACCCGTCCGACCGCTCCGCCGATCGATCCCCCTCCACGAGCTCCGCGCGGACCCGGCGCTCGCCGGACTCGACCTCCTCCGGATCCCTCGGCTCTCCGTCGTGCCGCTCTCGGACGACCAGTGGGCGCGCCTCCTCGCCCACGAGAACGCGACGCCGTGGAGCGGCCCACGACCTACGGAAGGATCGACGGGTCCCGCGCGAGGTACCGGTTCACCGCGGCGGCGAGCCGCCCGTCGGCGTACACGCTGACCGCCCAGTCCGTCGGCGGCCTCATCGCGAGCGCCTTCCAGGGGCTGTCCCCGCGAAAGGGGAAGGTCGTCCGATCTCCGGCCCGGAGACCGATCTCGCCCCAATCGTCTCCGGGCATCCGGCGGGACTCCACTCCGACGAGGTCGATCAGTACCGTGCCCGGCGCCGCGCGAAGACGGGCGGCGAGCTCGTCCTCGAGCTGCCGCCGCCGGGCGGGCGCGCGCGTGAGCGCCTTCCAGCGACGCCGTTCGCCTTCGCTCAGCGTGCGCACGCCGAACGCGCGCTTGTACAGGCGTCGTTCGAGCAGACGTTCCACCAGCTCCTTGCTGATCCCGCCGGCCTCCCGAAGTCGAACCAGGAGCTCGCCGTCGCTTCCGATAAGCAGACGGCGGGCGGCCTGCGGGTACCCGGGCATCCGCTCCATCGCCGCTTGCGCCATCATCTCGGCGGCGCGGACGGTCTTGTGGAAATAGACCGACGCGTACATCAAGGCGCGTCCGACGACGAAGCCCTCGACCGCGCTGCGGCCCTTCTCCTCGAAGAGGAGCCGTCGTCCGTCCGAGCGCAGGGTATCGAGCAGCCGAACCGCATCGACCGCCCCGTGCGCGACTCCGGTGTAATAGGCATCACGCTGCATGTAGTCGATCCGGTCCGCATCGATCGGGCCGTGGAGGATCATTCGCAGGAGCCGGGGGCCGCGGGCGCCGGGCCGGGGGTCGATCAGACCGGCGACGCGCTTCGGCGAAAGCCCCGCCTTCTCAAGCACCCCGGGGACCTCGACCTTCTCGGCGGGCCAATCCGGGTCGCGACCCTCGATCCGCGCGACGGAGACCGCCTCGTGAGGATGGCCGAGGACCTCGGCCATCGGTCCGTCGAGCGAGTGGGAGAACGGAGGGTGTCCCAGGTCGTGAAGCAAGGCCCCCGCCGTGACCGCGCGGGCCGCCGTGTCGTCGAGCGCGAGTCGCCGACACATCTGGTCCGCGACCCAGAACGCCCCGAGGGAGTGCTCGAGCCGGGTGTGGTTGGCGCCCGGGAAGACGAGGTGGGCGAAGCCGGTCTGCCGGATCCCCCAAAGTCGTTGGAACTCGGCGGTGCCGATCAGAGCGAGCGCCGCGCCGTCCAGCGCGATCGGACCGTGCACCGGGTCGAAGATCGACTTGTGCGGCGGGGCCGCCCGCTGGGGCCGGGCCATCGGCGGGTCCCGAGCGTCGGGGACGCATAAGGCGGCGGGCCAAATGGGCCGAGTGGAGGACGAATGTATTTATCACAACCCGACCGTCCGCCGGTGTCATGGCCGTCAAGGGGGCCGACTCGGCCCCGGAAGCCGGGCCGCTCGAGGACGTCCGCAAGCACTGGCACTCGGTGCAGGAGGCCGAGGGGCGCCCCGACCGGACTCGCTACCTGCACGCGCTCAAGGGGTTCCTCGCGGTCGTCGAGGAGAACACCAAGGAGCTCGCGTCCGACGCCGCGGAGCTCGCCCCGATGCTGGATGAGGCCGCGATGGCGTTCTCGCGAGCCGCGCAGCCCGAGCTCGCGCTCCACGCCGTGGATATCGGGCTCGCGTTCAGCCCCGGCGCCTCCTCCCTCCTCCATCACAAGGCCCTGATCCTGCTGGCCCA
>DAHVAA010000096.1 GCA_027314845.1 Thermoplasmata archaeon
AGCGGCATGGGCCTGAGGAACAAGGCGCGTCGACGCTCGGCGGCGCGACGAGGGCCCGGAGGAGCGAGGCGAACTCGCGTCGAGGCCCCTCGCCGAGGCCCGCGACGAGCTCGGCCACCGCGCGGTCGATCCCCACCTCGCTGGCCGAGGGATACGGACGTCCCCCGTCGGCGCCCGGGGCCGAAGGTAGGAACGTATCGACCAAGGCGCGCAGGGTCCGCGAGGGAGGGTCCGCCACTCTCCTCCCCAGCCCGGTCCCTCTATTTCGCCTCTCGTTCCGCGGCGAGCGCGCGTTCGTGCGCCTCGAACCGCCGCCGTTCCTGGAGCCACCGCAGCTGCCGCGCTCGGAGTTCCCCGTCCGACGGCTCCCGGGAGATCGGAGGCGGGGGCGCTGTCGGGGTCGGTTCCGGCGTCCCGGCGGGAGGAGGCTCCGGCGACGCAGGCGGCTCGGGCTCGAGGCGCCGCTGGGTCACGCCGTGAGGGCGGTCACGTTCTGCCACCGCGCCGTTACCTCCGCGTCCGTGAACCCGACCGTCGGGGAAAAGATGACCCGCTCGCCCCACCGCTCCCGAGCGGCGGGATAGTCCTCGACCTCGAGCGGGAGCACGACCCCGTCGGCGTTCGTACGGTCGGCGGCCGCCCCCAGCGCCGCGCTCCAGGCGGCGGGATCGGGCGGGGCCACGACCACCTCGGCCTTCGGGTCGAAGCGGCGCAGGACTTCGCGCGCGTACGGCTCCCCGGAGGGAACGGCCACCAGGAGGACACGGCACCCGCGCTTCATCATGAGGTACGCCCCGAGGGCGCCGCGCGGTCCATCGACCAGCGCCACGAGATGCCCGGCGACGCCGAGCGGGAGACCGCCCGGGCCGGCGGCCCGGTCGAAGTAGAGGTAGGTCCGGGGCCCGCGCACCTCGACGAACAGTTCGACCTCGGGATGCTCGAGATCGACCGAGAGCTCTCGGTCGGCGAACCGTTCGAGAACGTCCCCGCCCAGGTCCCGGGCGAGCTCCTGGCTCGTGAACGGATGCTGGCCGGTCCTCCGGGCGCGCACGGCGAACCGGCTCTTCGGCCGGAGCCGAGGCTCCGCGAGGTGGAGGAGACGGTCTCGGATCGCCGCGCGATCGGTCGGCACCTCGATCACCTCGCTCACCGAGGTCACGCCAAAGACCCGACACAGCGCGCGCAGGGCGGGGCCGCCGGCGTCGACTTCGGCATACAGATGCCCCGCGTCGGACCGCAGGCGCCCGGTGATCCCCTCCTCGAGGAACAGCGCGAGGATGTTGTGGCGGAGCGCGCGCTCGAACTCCCGACGTACCGGCGGAGACTTGAGCGCCAGCTCGCCGTACCGGATGAGCAAGAGCGTCGCCATCTGGAAGCGTTAAGATATCGGCGCCGTTCAAGAGCTTCTCGGGCGGGATCGGTCGTGAGCGCGAGCCAGGAGATCCCGTCAGACCCGGCCCACGATCCGTGGGCCGCTCTCCTCGACGCGGTCGTGCAGGGGCTGGTCCGGGCGGCGACCGCGGTCGGCGTGGCCCTCACGGCCACGACGATCCGGGGGCAGCTCGACCTCGAGGGGGGGACGGAGGGCGACCTCGCGTTCCCCGCGTTCCGGGCCGCGCAGGCGGCCGCGCGGAAGCCGGACGAGCTCGCGGCCGCCCTCGCGGGGGCCTTCCCCCCGATTCCGGGAATCGCGAGCGTCACCGCCCGCGGCGCCTACGTGAACTTCCGCGCCGACGACGCCCACCTCACCCGCGCGACGCTCTCCCTCGTCCTCTCCCGCGGGGGGGCCTACGGCGAGGGCCCGACGACCTCCGCGAGCGCCTGCGTGGAGCACACGAGCGCGAACCCGACCGGGCCGTTCCATATCGGTCGGGTGCGCAACGCGATCATCGGGGACACCCTGGCCCGCGCCCTCCGCGCCTCCGGCGTTCCGGTGACCACGCAGTACTACCTCGACGACATGGGCCGCCAGGCCGCCATGATCACCTGGATCTGGTCGAAACCGCGCGCGGAGTGGCCGGAACCGATCCGCCGGGCCGTGGACGGGGAGGAGACCCCCGGCGAGAAGCCCGACCGGCACCGGGGACGACCGTACCCCGCGGTCAGCGCGTACCTGAAGGAGCACCCGGACGCCCGCGACGAGGTCGCGGGCCTCGTCCAGGCGCTCGAATCCGGTCATCCGCCCGAGCGCCACCGGGCGCTCGCCCAGGAGATCCTGGACGGGATGCTCGCCTCGCTCGGCCGGCTCGGGATCTACTTCGACGAGCTGGTCTGGGAGTCGGACTTCGTCCGCAACGGCGCGGTCGATCGGGTGCTCGGTCGACTGCGCGCCTCGCCCCACGCGGTCCGGGAGGAGAACGGCGCGCTCGCGATCGACACCGCGAGCTACGGACTGCCGAAGGAGTCGACGCACGTGGTGGTCCAGCGGGGGAACGGGACGAGCCTCTACGTCACGCGCGACATCGCCTACCACCTGGAGAAGTTCGCGCGGTTCGACCGCGTCATCGACGTCCTGGGCCAAGATCATCAGCTCCACGCGCGGACGCTCGACGCCCTTCTCGCCGAGGTCGGGGAGACCCGCCGCCCGTCGTTCGTCATCTACCAGGACATCACCGTGCCCGAGGGGGGCCGGATGTCGACGCGGGGCGGCTCCGCCGTCTGGCTCGACCAGCTTCTCGAGGAGGCCGTGGCCCGGGCCCGCAAAGAGGTCCTTCTGCGCCGCGAGGACCTCGCCGAGGCGGACGTCGGACGGATCGCGGAAGCGGTCGCCGCCGGCGCGATCCGGTACCACATCGTGCGCGTCGCGCCCGAGAAGCCGGTCGTCTTCCGCTGGGAGGACGCGCTCTCGTTCGAGGGCCGCAGCGGCCCGTTCGTCCAGTACTCGTACGCCCGGGCCTCGAGCGTGCTCCGCAAGGGGGGGGCCGACGCGCCGCCGTACCCCTTCGATCCCGCGCTCCTCGCCCATCCGGAAGAGGCGGCGCTCGTGCGCGTCGTCGCGCGCTTCCCCGCGGCGGTCGCCTACGCGGCCCGCACCGCGCACGTGCACACGATCGCGGGGTACGCCCACGACCTCGCGGACCAGTTCAATCGGTTCTACCACGCGGTGCCGGTGCTCCAGAGCGGCGTCGAACGGGAGAGCCGCATCGCCCTCGTCGCGGCGGTCCGGCAGACCCTCGGGAACGCCTTGGACCTCCTCGGGCTCGAGCGGCTCGCGACGATGTGAGAATTGCCGCTGACGGAACCTCCTAATAGGTCGAGGATGGGTCCCACCCGCGAGGCCGACCATCTATGGCGAGTGTCCGGGAGGACTTTGGGAAGTTCATTCGACGAGGGGACCTGATCACGCTGGCCGTGGCGTTCATGATGGGCGTGGCGTTCAACGCGCTCATCTCCGCCATGGTCGCCGACATCTTCAACCCCCTGATCGGGGTGGCGGGGCACATCGACTTCAGCACGTGGACCTATACGCTGAACGGGAGCGTGTTCTTCCAGGGACTCTTCCTCAACCAGCTGATCTCCTTCATCATCATCACGCTGGTCGTCTTCTTCCTGATCGCGCTGCCGTACCAGCGGTACATGGACCGACAGGCGGCCAAGAAGGCGAAGGCGACGGTCGCCGCGGCGGCGACGACCCGGGCCTGCCCGGAGTGCCTTACCCAGATCCCGCTCGCCGCGAAGCGCTGCTCCGCCTGCGCTTCGCCCGTGAGCCCGATGGCCTAAGACCGACCCGCGCCGACGCGGGGGGACGCCGGGGTCGACGACCCCTTCGCGGAACGCTTCCCGCGCCCGCTCGCGCAGGATGTCCTGGAGCTGGAGAGCGTCGTACGGCGGGAAGAGGATCTTCTCCTCGTTGAGACGGCTGCGGACCCGGGCGTCCAGCTGGTTCGTGAACTTGAGGTCGTTCGAGATCCCGACCAGCACCATCCTCGAGGTCTCGAGCTCGGTGTTGACCTGGCTCAAGGTGTAGAGGACCCCGTCTCCGCTCCGGGCGACGAGACGGTCGATCTCATCGAGGACCAGGATGATTGTCCCCCCCTTCCCGTCCATGAGCCGCCGCATTCCCCCTTGGACCCGGTCGAGGGACCAACCGGTCGGGATCCGGTCCGCCTCCGCCTTCGCGAAGGTGTTTCCGATCGTCTGGAGGAGGCTGTACGGAGTATCGATGTTGCCGCAGTTGATGGTCACGAAGCTGATGTGACTCGCGAGCTCGCTCCGCCGCAGGATCTCCTGGCGAACCTGGGCAACGACCGCGGTCTTCCCGGTTCCGATCTTTCCGTAGATGAGGAGGTTCGAAGGCAGATCGCCGCGCAGCGCCGGCGCGAGGATCTCGGCGACCTGACGGACCTGCTGCTCCCGATGCGGCAGGCGGCTCGGTACGTAGGAGTCTCGCAGCACCTCTTTGCTGGTCCGGAACAGCTCGCTCTTCGTCTGCAGCAGCGAATCGAGGTATTCGCCCGCGGAGCTCGGGGTCCCGGCGGAAGAGCCGGCGCTTGTCGTAGCGCTGCCGGTCCCTCCCACCGGGCGGCGGTCGCCGACGGGAGCGACCGCCGGGTTCGTGGCGTACGTACTTTCGGGCCGGTCCGACGTCTCCGCCGGCCGGTCCTCGGGAGTAGGTGGCACCGTCTAAGCCTGCCCGGGCCTCGGGCGGCAGTGCGAGGGGGGCGTGCCATATCTATCTTTTGCACACGTTCGACGAAAATGTCGGCCGGACTCTGATCCGGGGCCGGCCGTGGGTACGCGGTCGAAGCTAGAGGACCCGACCGAACGCATTTGAAGGAGAGCGTTCTCCGCAGGACCGATGGCCGAGTATCGGAGCGGTCCGGGGTCGCACGCCGAAGGTCCGGGAGCCCTCTCCGTGCCGTTCCTCATCCTTTCCTCCCTGCTGTGTGGGGTCGGGCTCTTCGGGCTCGCCTTCTGGCTGATCACGATGGACTGGCTGTACTTCGCGTCGCTGATCCCGCTCATCTTCGGGGCGTACATGCTCTTCACCCGGGGCACCGGACCGGATCGGGCGTAACCTCGGAGCGAAGCGGATGGTCGGCTCGTCCACGAGCGACCGCCCCGTCGTGATCGTCAAGCTCGGGGGAAGCGTCATCACCCGCAAGCGCGAGGTCGAGCGCCTGCGGCCGAAAGTGCTCGCCCGACTGGCCCGCGAGGTCGGTTCCGGCCGGGACCGCTCGGTGGTCGTGCTTCACGGCGCGGGGTCGTTCGGCCACCCGGGAGCGCACCGATTTGGCCTCGCGGGGGCGCCCCCCACGGGCTCCGACCCGCGCCTGCGGCTTCGGGGGGCCGCGATCGTCGCGTCGGAGGTGCGACGTCTTCACCTGGAGGTGCTGCGCGCGCTCGTCCGTGCCGGCACGAGCCCCGCTTCCCTGCCGATCTCGACGTACGCCCGGAACCGCGCGGGCCATCTCGTCCACTTCGACCCGGTCCCCTTCACCGAAGCCCTCGCTCGCGGCCAGCTCCCGGTCTCCTTCGGGGACGTCGTCCCCGACGACGAGTGGGGCTTCTCGATCCTGAGCGCCGACACGATCGCCGTCTCCCTCGTACCTGCCCTGCACCCGGAGCGGGTGGTCTTTGTGAGCGACGTCCCGGGGATACTCGGCCCTGCGACGTCGAGGCCGCGTCCGGTGCTCGAGGAGGTGACCGACGAGGTCGTCGCGGCCCTCCGCCCGCGGCCGGGTGCGACGGACGTTACCGGTGGTATTCGGAGCAAGGCGGAGGCGATGCGGGTCATCGCGCGCGCCGGCTCCGACGCAGGACTTATTAGTGGTCTCACGGATGGAGCGCTCTCGCGCGCCATTCGGGGGGAAACGGTCTACGGGAGCTGGGCCCACGCCGAAGCCCGCTGACCCATCGGATGCGGGTGGCCTCGACCTGAGCCACCGCAAGGCCGAGCACGTGAAGGTCGTGCTGGGGCGGGATGTCGAGGGACGGTACCGCTACTGGGACGATATCCAGCTCGTCCACTCGGCCCTTCCCGAGGTCGACTTCGAGGAGATCGACCCGTCGGTCTCCCTACTCGGCCACCGCCTTCGGGCGCCGATCGTCATCACGGGTATGACCGGCGGTTTTCCCGACGCGGTGAAGATCAACGACAATCTGGCCCGCGCGGCGGCCGAGGTCGGGGTCGCGATGGGGGTGGGGAGCGAGCGGGCCGCGGTGCTCAAGGGACAGTACCCCGAGAGCTACTCGACGGTCTCGCGTCACGCCGTCCCTCTCAAGTTCGCGAACATCGGCGCCCCTCAGATCATCCCGCAGAAGCCCGGCGACCGAGTCGTCGGGGCGACCGAGGTCCGCGCG
>DAHVAA010000097.1 GCA_027314845.1 Thermoplasmata archaeon
GCCATCCAACCGCCGACCACCCAAAATGCCAGGCGGCTCCGCGTCGTTCCGAGGGCCACCTTCGTGTACCGCGACTCGAGCGTGATCGCACCCTTGAATCGGAGGCGGTTGCCGCCGACGAGATGGTCGACCCGGATCGGACGGCCCGCGCGAACGGTCTCGATCACCGGCGTCATGTCGACGCCGATGAAGCGACCGATCTCCTCGAGGGTCTCGGCCGGATGCTGGATGAAATCCTCGTACCGCACTCTCAGGTAATGGTCCCTCGGCCGGGAGCAGAGGAGTTTGGAGAGGACGTTCGGGAGGACCCAACGCAGGGTGATCTCCCAGGGGTTCGGGGCCGTCCCTGCCCGGCCCGAACGGACCTCGACACGGTCGGGGACGGTCGTCTTCGAGTACATGTAGCCGCGTCCGTCGCGGACCAGGTGGAGGAACCGCACGTCAAAGTCCGGAGAGCGCGCCAACGCGTAGAGGTACCCGCGGGCAGCGCTCTTCGAGGATTCCAGGACGACCTCCTTTCCGGAGTGCCGGGACACGACCCGCACGTAGTCCGCCATTCCCTGGACGTGCTGTCGCAACGTGCGCGAGCCCGTGACGCGATGGGCGAGCATGCGGGGCAAGGTACCGTAATCTTCGAAGAGGTCCCGAGTGCTCAGCTGGTGGTCGAAGTCAACGTACTTCCGATACTCCTGGCGGATCGGGCCCCAGAAGGGGCACGCGTCGAACTTCTCGCCGCACGCGCAGAACGCCTCCGGGTCCGGGTGAAGGAAGGAGGCCCCGCGAAATTCTCCTGTCGACTGGATCTGTGGGTGGCTACCGAGGACCACCTCGAGGACGGTCGAGCCGCAGCGACCGGTGCCGAGGATGTAGACCAGTCGGTGCTTACGACGCCCGGTAGCCGCCGGGGACGGATTGCCGGGGGTCGCGGCCGTGCCGGCCGCCGCACCGACCGAGGATCCCGGCCTTGCCGGCGTACGTCCCGGTGGGGTGTCGGAGGCCGAATCCGCCATCGACGACGGCGGAACGGACACCGCGGCGCTCACGCTCGCGGTACTGCTCGTTCGCGGGGATATCGTACGCGGTGAGATCGAACGAATCCGGGATGCGCGGACCGAAGCCCCACCATAAAGTGGGTTGCGGCCCGACCCGGCGCTCTCGGTCGGCGACCCGGCGGTCTCGGCCGGGCCTTGAACGAGATCCCGAGATACGCCGCCGCACGGGTTGCCCGGCATCGCGGGCCGGCGCCGGTGAGACGCACTCCCCGGACGACGGACGCCCCCACCGGAACCTCGCCCCCGGCCTCGGTTCCGCTTCCCCAAGGTGTCTCAGGGGTGGGCGCCGCTTTCCTCTCGCACCCCTCCCGCGGAAGGACGGTCCGGCGCCCGACGCCCCTGCGACGAGTCTCCCTCGGGGGGGGCCTTCGGGGCCTCCCCCCGCGGATCGCCGTCGGGCGCCATAGGGAGCCTTCCGGTGAGTCTCGGGACCCCGGGAGGTCCAGCCACCGGGGCGCGCAGCGACCCCCCCGGCCCCGAGGTACGGGAGCCCGCGGGTGCCGGGTATTTTACGGCCGCTTTAAAGGGCGGCGGGGCCGGTGTTCCGCTCGGTTCCGGCGGGCGGACCCCGAGAGGTACCCTATGCGGAGGGGAGCGAGTTCGACCGAGTCCCGGGCCGGCGCCAACGGCCCGGCGGCCCCGCCGATCGCTCTTGAAACCCCGGGGGATGTACCGGATCTCGCGATCGAAGAGGGCGCGCCACGTTCCCCCGCGACGGCGGCGGCCCGGGACCCGACCTACCGGGTGGACCCGAGATGGACCCTGATCGCGCTCGGCCTCTCTCTCGTCGGCTTCGTGGGGGTGGCCGCCCAGCTGTACTCCCTCAAGTTCGTCGGAAGCGGTCCCACCCTCCTCGGATTCCCCAGCCGCGTGTTGTTCGTCTTCGGCATGGCCCTCGTGGTCGCCCCGCTGATCCTCTCGGTCTTCCGCCGCCCGGTGGTCCTCTTCGTGCTCCCATCCATCGCGTTGGTCTTCCTGCTGTATCCGCTGTTCGTGCCGTACGGGATCCCGTCGGGACAGGACCCGATCTACAATTTCCAGTTCGCCCAGAGCCTCTTGCAGACGGGTCACTGGACCGCGGGTAGCGGGGTCACCAACCAAGCGGTCGCGTATTCCTACTATCCGGGGAGCGCGGTGTTCAACGCGGAGCTGGCCAACTTCACCGGGGTCCCGCTCGACCAGACGTTCCCGTGGGGGATCCCGCTCCTCCGGCTGCTGATCCTCCCCGCAACCATCTACGGGCTGGCGATGCGGTACTTCGGCGCCCGGATCGCCTTTGGCGCCGTGCTGATCTTTCTGGCCGCCCCGTCGATCCTCTTCAACACCCCCGTTCAGTCGGAGTTCGCGATACCGTTCTTCGCGTTGACCCTGACCTTGGTCGGCTACCTCCTCGTTGACGGACAGAACCGGCAGAACAGCCTCGCCGTGTCGGCCGCGCTCTTTGCCGGCCTCGTGGTCATCAGCCACACCCTGACCGCGTACGCGCTGGCGGCCTGGCTGGGGGGTCTCCTCGTGCTCTGGACCCTCTTCCGAAGCTCTTCGGCCCCCCAGACCGGGCGGGCGGGGGCGGTGCTCGGGATCTATCTTGCGTTCCTGTTCCTGTTCACCTACGCGGTCAGTCGGCCCGAGTTCCTGGCGAACTACGCCTCCCTGACGACGGTCCTCGCTTCCTTGCTGAACCCGGCCAGCCTCTCCCGGAGCAGCGCCACCTCGCTGGGGGCGTCGTTCCCGTTGTACCAGCTCGTGTGGAGCTACCTCGCGTTCTTGGTCCTGCTCCTCGGTTCGCTGCGAGTGCTCCGGCGGTGGTTCCGGACCCATCGGCGCTCCTTTGCCACCCCCAATCTGATCATGGCCATCCTCGCGGTCGTGGTCGCGCTGCCGCTCCTCGTGACGCCCTACAACTTCCGAGCGGAACGCATCATGGAGTACGGGGAGGTCTTCATGGCCCCCGCCCTGGCCTGGGGGATCGTCCGCTGGACCCGGCGGGGTCTCGCGGGCCCCGCCCCGGCACCGTTGGTCCCCCGCCGGGAGGGCGCACCCATCGCCTGGCAACGGTATGGGGCGGTGGTCGGGGCGATCGCGCTCGTGGTCCTTGTCTTCACCGGAGGGAGCCTTGTCCCGTTCAGCACGCGCGACCAGTTCGCCGCCCCCAGCGCGATCTCCGTGGAGTCGCCCCTGCACATCGACGCGCACAGCTACGCGCTGGCCCAGTGGGCGCAATCCCATCTCACCGCTTCGACCTACGTCTGGGGCGACTTCCTCACGTACAGCGTCTTCGGTGGGTTCGGTCACTTCGACATGCTGTACAACCAGTACTCGATCTTCAATGGAACGACCCTCCCCGCCTCGGTGTGGGCGACGGTGCCGCTGGGCTCGTACGTGGTCGTCGACAAGTACATGACCACCTCCACGCCGCAATTCCCCGGCGATCTCCAACCCACCGGACCGTTGACCGCGGGCCAGCTGGAGAAGTACAACGATCCGGCGTTCTTCGATCGTGTCTATCAGGACTCCACGTTCACGATCTACCAGGTCGTCGCCGTACCGTAGAGATCCTCAGCCATGATCGCGATGGCGGGACGGAGAGCCGGCGAACGACCCCTCGGGGCCGGGTGAGGCATCATGGTCAACCTCCGGGTCTGCCTGCTCGCCCCGGACTTCCTGCCCGTACGGGGGGGCGCCGGGACCTACGCCGTCGAACTGGCCCGGGAGCTCGCACACCGGATCGACCTCACGGTCGTCACCCTGGAACGAAAGGATCGCGCCGACTCGTACACGAAGGTCGAGATGGAGCGGCTCTTCGACCACCAACTTCGGATCGAGGTGATCTCCGAGGCTCGGGACAACTTCCGGTACAATGCGGCGTTCCAGCTCGCGGTCCTTCGGCGACTGCCGTCGATGGTCCGAAAGGAGCGGTTCGACATCGTGCACTCGCAGCACGCGCACATGCCCGACCTGCTCTACCGCCGCTTCAACCGATCTCCGCCGATCGTTCGCACGGTCCACAGCACCATCGCGGAGCAGCGCGCCGGGATCTGGGCGGCGCAGCAGTTCGGCGGAAGGGTGGAGACCTCCGAGAGCTGGCAGATCGCGCTCGAGCCGTTCCTACGGGCCGCCGAGTGGGTCACGCTCCGCGACTCCGATCAGCTCGTCGCCGTGTCGCATTTCCTCGAAGGCGAGCTGCGCCGTCTCGGCATCCGACGCCCCAACCTTCGGGTCGTGTACAACGGCGTGCGGGTGGACCGGTTCCGGCCCGACGCGGCCGCCCCGCCACCGGGGTGGCCGGTCGCGAACGGCCCGGTCGTCCTCTACTCCGGGCGACCGACCCTGCTCAAGGGGATCGGGGTCCTCATCGATGCGCTGCCCGCGATATGGCGGGAGGTCCCCTCCGCCCACTTCGCGTTTGCCGGGGGCTCGGAGGCGGAGTTCCGTAGCCTCCTCGAGGGGAGGAATCTCCGAACGGACCGCCTCCATCTATTGGGGAAGCTGCCGTACGACGCCCTCCCCGGCGTCTACGCTTCGGCCGATGTGGCCGTGGCTCCCTCCTTCCGCGACAACGTCCCCTTCTGGGTCCTCGAGGCGATGTCGTCCGGACTCCCCATCGTAGCCTCTCGAGTCGGCGGCATCCCGGAACTGGTGGCGGACGGGACGACCGGGGTCCTGGTCGAGCCCGGGTCCCCGGACGCCCTCGCGAACGCGCTGATCCGGCTCCTTCAGAACCCCGACCGGAGAGCGGAGCTCGGCCGGGCGGCCCGGAACGCGGTCGTCGGTCGGTTCAGCTGGGCCCGGACGGCGAACGAGACCTTCGAGCTATACCGAGCGGCCCTCGACCCCCGCCGCACCGAGGCGGCCGAGTCCCGTTCCTCGGCCGCGGCGTTCCACACGTAGGAAGGCCCGGGGGGAGGGAGGCGAGGGAACCATGAGCGCCGTGCCCTCCGAAGGAGTCCGTCCTCCGCCCGATACCACGGGCGTACCGGTCGAGTCGATCGAGGTCCCGCGGGGGGCCGTCGCCTGGCTCTACGCCCGAACGGTCGCGACCACGCTGGCGGGTTCGCTCTTCTATCTCTATCTCGCTCGGGTGGCCTCGCTCGAGGTCCTGGGCGCGGCCGCCGTTCTCCAGGCGTTCGCCACGATCCTCAGCACCTCCATGTCGCTGGGATTGGGACAGGGGTTCACACACTTCCTGGCGTATCACCGGGCCCGAGGCGAGGCCGCGACGGCCCGGTCGCTCATCCGAACGGCGTATCTCACCGCCGCCCTGCTCTCCTTGGCCGCGGTCGGCGTCGCCGTGGCGATCTCCGGCGAGTTGAGCGGGCTCTTGTTCCATTCGAGCGCGTACGGTTCCTCCGTCGCGATGGTAGGGGTCCTCGCGGGGCTCCAGACCGCGACCCTGCTCCTGACCGGTGTGCTGCTCGGCCTGCAACGGTACATCCCCGTCTCGACCGTCGCGATCCTCGGGAACACGGCGATGTTCGCCTTGCCCATCGCGCTCTTCACCGTGTGGGGTACGCTTTCCGCGATCGTGGTCGGATGGATCCTCGGCGTGCTCGTCTGGGTCCTCGCCGCGATCGTCGCGATCGAACGGGTCACCGGAACGACGGAGCCCCTGCGGGCGAGGGCCCCCGTCCTCTCCGCCCCCCCGAACCGGAACCTCTTCGCCTACTCGATTCCGCTCGTCGCCGCCCTGCTCATCACCACCTCCACCTACTACGTCGACCGGCTGGTCCTCTCCTCGATCGCCAACCTCGGTACCGTCGGGGTGTACAACTATGCCATCCTCTTCGCCACGGCCGCCTTCTTCGTTGCGAATCCGTTCGCGTCCATCCTGAACACGCGCTTCGCCGCGCTCTTCGGTCGGAGCGAATGGACCCACATCCGCACCACGTTCCGGAACTCGAGCACCCTCATCGTGCTCGCCTTCGTCCCGCTCGCGCTCGGCGCCGCCGCCCTCGGGCCGTTCCTGCTCCGCTACGTCGTGGGACGCGCGTTCGTGGCGGCGGCGATCCCGATGGCGGCCTTGCTCGGCATCAGCGCCGCCTTCATCACGGCCAACGTGCTGTTCTCCCTCGCGACCGGGATCCGGCGGACCTCCACGCTCCTGGTCGCCTCCTCCTGCGCGCTCGTCGGGAACGCCTCGCTCTCCATTCTCCTGGTCCCTCGCCTCGGGATGCTCGGGGCCGCCCTCGG
>DAHVAA010000098.1 GCA_027314845.1 Thermoplasmata archaeon
TGGTCGAGCCGTTTCACCGCGAGATAGAGGTCCATCGAGGCGATCGACTCCCCGCCGCCGCTCGAGATGTCGAGGAGCACGCCACGGACCCGCCGGCGGCTCCGGAGGCCCTTGAGGAGCCTCAGGTACGGCTCCACGGACCGCTCTCGGATCGTTCCGCGGAAAGGCACGTGGGCCAGGATCTCCCGCATGGGTCCCCCCTCCCGGCAGGGGCGTCTCGCGTTATAACGCGGCGCGGGCGTTGGATTCAGCGCACGCTTCATGTAGAGGAGTGGCGCGAACGAACGGCGTGCGGCTTCTCCTCCGTCCGCGCCTTCCCGTGCTGGCCCTCTTGCTGCTCGCTCCTTCGATCCCGGAGCTGCTCACGGGATCCACGCCGATCTCCGAGCTCTTCACGAACCCCGCGGGCTTCGCCGTCTCTTACCTCGGCGATATCGGGCTCTACGGGACCGGGGCGCTCCTGATCCGCGAGTTCACCGTCGCCTATCGCAAGGGTTGGGCATCCGTCCTCCTCCTAGGGGCCGCCTACGGTATCGCCGAGGAAGGGTTGGCGGTCCACACCTTCTTCGCTCCACCCGGGGGGACCGTCGGGGCCCTCGGAGCCTACGGGCACCTCTTCGGAGTGAACTGGCTCTGGGCGCTCGGTCTCACCGGATTCCACGCGACCTACTCCATCGCCCTCCCCATCCTGCTCACGCAGCTGTGGTTCCCCAAAGCGAAGGACGTTCGATGGCTCGACCGCGGCCTGATCGGGCTCCTCACGGGGGTCTACTTGTTCGAGGTCGCGCTCTTCTCGTTGGTCGTGGGTCATGGCCCGGACCCGCTCCAGCTCGCGTTCTTCCTTTCGGTCGAGGTCGTGTTGGTCGGGCTCGCCGTGGTGGTGCCGCGCGACCTCCTGCGGCTACGACCCGGGTCGAGAGCGCTCGGCCGGACCGGGCTCGTGCTCGCCGGTACGCTCGAGTTCGATGCCTGGATCGGAGTCCTCTTTCTCGCGAACTTCCCGAAGGAGGTCCCGGCGACGCTGGCCGCCGCTCTCGTGGTCGGTGTGAATCTCGGTGCCCTCGCCCTCGTTGTGCGGGGGGTGAGCCCCAACGGCCTCGACCGGTCCAAGTTCCGGTTCGCGGTCGGGATGCTCGCGGTCCTGTTCGTCTGGGACGTCCCGGTCGAGTTCGCGATACCGGGGATCCTGGGGGTCAGCGCGGTCTTCGCCTACCTGCTCTACCGACTGGGTCGAACGCTCCGGCGCCGAGAGGTCACCGCGACCTCCGCGTCCTCGTGCAGCGCGCCTCCGGCGACCTGAACGGACCGTCCCCCGTCCTATCGGTTCCGGGCCAGGAAGTCCCTTAGGGTCTCGAAGTAGCGAGTCCGCTCTTCCCAGAAGGCCGTGTGCGAGCTCTCGGGGAACTCTCGGAGCTCTGAGCCCCGGATATGGTCATGGATCGACCCCGCGACCGCCGGCGTCACCTCGTCGTATCGACCGACGGTCACGAGCGTCGGGGCTCGGATCTCGTGGAGTCGCGGTGTCGCGTCGTAGTCACGGATCGTCCCAAGGATCGTGAACTCGTTGGGGCCGTTCATCGTGCCGTACTTCGGGATGCTGGTGTGGTCGATGGTGTAGTTGAGCTCGACCGGCCAGACCGGCAGGCGACAGAGGTGTCGGCGGTAGAACTCTTGGACTGCCACGAGGTATTCCGGGTGTCGATAGTCGCCCGTCGCTTCGTACCGGTCGAGGACGTTCCGGATCGATTGCGGGAGTTCGCTCTTCAGCCGGTTCATCTCCCGGACGGCGAGCGGGACGTCCGCGAGGCCGCTCACGCTGACGAGGGTCTTCACCGGCTCCGGGTGCGCGAGCGTGTAGGCGATCGCCAGGAGTCCGCCGTAGCTCGACCCGACCAAGTGAAACCGACCGAGGTGGAGCGCCTTCGCAAGAGCGTCCAGGTCTTCGACATCCCGGTCGACCGAGTACTCCTCCGTCGACCGGGCGAGTTCCGACCGCCCGCAGCCGAGCTGGTCGTAAAAGACGACGCGATACCCCTCTCGAGCGAGGTCGGCGAAGGGGCGGAGATAGTCGTGGGTCCCGCCGGGCCCGCCGTGGAGCATCAGGATCGTCCCGGCGGGTCCCGGATCGCCGAAGACCTTCCAGTACAGCCGGTAGCCGTGGATTTCGGTGTGGCCTTCCCGATAGTTCGGTGGGGATGAGTTCACGGTGAAGGCGAGGTCGAGCCGCTATTTGGCCGAAGGGCCCACGGCGCCAGGTCGCATCGGTCGAAGTGCGAGGGGGAGCGACGAGGACCCGCGCCGGTGCCACCGGGAAGTCCCGGCCGGCTCCGGTCCTTCCGAAGTCGGGAGGCGGACCGGGAATCCCGGCGGCGGTGGGACTTGGGTCGTTCGCAGGAGGAGCGCGGTCTCCGTCGCGGTTCGGCAGGCGTTCACGTTCATCGGGTGAGGGAGGGCTCGCCTCCACCAAGACCCAAACGCACCCGCGTCACTCACGAGCCGTGACCACCGGTAGAATAGGGGGCAGCCGGCGTAACATCTTTGAAAGCGGCCCCCCTCGGGATAGCGTGGCCCGGTCCGTCGGGGACATCCGTCTCGATTCTCCCCCGACCGAGCTCGACCGGCTCATCGATTGGTTCGAGGTCGTGAGCAACGGGCTCGTCCTCCTCGAGGAGTACCCGATCGATCGGCTCCGAACTGCCCTCGGTAGGTTCACCGCAGCGGTCCGCGCGCATTGTCGAGCCGGGACCCCGCAAGTCCCGGTCCTCCCCGCGCCCGGCCTTGAGCTCGCCCGCCATCTCGCCCTGCTCGAGTCCGACCACCAGCGGTTCGAGTCATCGCTCGAGCAGTTGTGGTGGTTCTTCGGCGTCGTCGAGCGAGAGGACCACGGTGGTCACCGCCAGGCGTTGGGGCAGTACGGTCGGGTGCTCGCCGAATCGCTTCGCCATCACCTCGCCGACGAGCGAAGGAGGGTGGATCCCGACGCGCCTTCGCCGGCTCCGGGGCTTTCGGCTTTCCCGGGAAACCATAATTAGCCGCCCCGCAAGACCGCGGTCACATCTCCATGGCAGGGAAGGCGGCCGAAGCGGTCTGGGTCGAGAAGTACCGCCCCACGTCGCTCAAAGACATGGTCGGTCAGGAAGCGATCGTTCCCCTGCTGCGGTCCTACGCGGAGAAGCACTCCCTGCCCCACCTTATGTTCGCGGGCCCCCCCGGGACCGGTAAGACCACCGCCGCCCTGGCCCTGGCGCGGGACCTGTACGGTTCCGAGTGGCGGCAAAATTTTTTGGAGCTTAATGCGTCGGACTCTCGCGGGATCGATACCGTCCGGACCACCATCAAGGAGTACGCCCGGACGAGCCCGTTCGGGGAGGTGGGGTTCAAGATCCTCTTCCTGGACGAAGCGGACAATCTCACCTCGGAAGCCCAGGCATCCCTCCGCCGGATGATGGAACGGTACTCCGGATCGTGCCGCTTCATCCTCTCCTGCAACTACTCCTCGCGCATCATCGACCCGATCCAGTCGCGGTGCGCGGTGTTTCGGTTCCGCGCCTACTCGACGGAGGCCGTCAAGACCCAGCTCGAGCGCGTGGCGAAGGCGGAGGGAAAGAAGGTCACCCCCGAGGCGATGGAGACGATCCTCGCCGCGAGCGCGGGGGACCTCCGCCGAGCCGTTAACCTGCTGCAGCTGACCGCCACCCACACCGACCACGTGACCGCCGAGACGGTGAAGGAGTACGCCACGGTGCCGCTGCGGCGCGAGGTCGAGGCGATGCTCGGCGCCGCCCTCGCCGGCAACTTCCTCGAAGCGCGCGACCGCCTTTACCGGGTCTTCACCGACCGGGGAGCGTCGGGCGAGGACATCCTCCGGGCGATCCACAGTTACCTTCCGGAGATCTCGGAGTCAGTACTCCCGGCCCGCGAGAAGGTGCGGCTCGTCGAGTATCTGGGCGAGGTCGATTTCCGCCTCGCGGAGGGGGCCTCCGACCGCATCCAGCTCGAGGCCGTGCTCGCGCACGTCGCGGCGAGCCATCCCGACGGAAGGTGAACGGGACGTGGCGCGTCAGAAGGACGTAGGAGCAAAGCCCCGGGTCCACCGCCGGGCGGTGGCGATCGGCGACCTCGCGCTCGCTCCGGCCACCCGCCGGGCGGTCCGTGGCCACCGGGTCGAAAAGGGGGACCCGATCGCCGCCGGGGAGCTCGCCGGACTGCTCGCGATGAAACGCACGCCCGAACTCATCCCGCACTGCCACGCGGTGGCCCTTACGCACAGCGCGGTGGAGATCCGCCCCTCCGCTCGGGGGGTCCGGGTTCGTGTGGAGGCGGAAGCCGTCGACCGTACCGGGGTCGAGATGGAAGCGCTCGTCGGCGCGAGCATCGCCCTGCTTACCGTGTGGGACATGGTCAAGTACCTCGAGAAGGATGCGCGGGGCCTCTATCCGGCGACCTCCCTCGGACCGGTGCGCGTCACCGTCAAGCGGAAGAGCCGGGTCGAAACACCATGAGCGACAGTCAAACCACCTCGGCGAGCCGCCACCATCTCGGAGGGGACCGCGCCCTCGGCTTCGCGGTGCTTTCGGTCTCGGACACCCACACCGAGCAGGACGACCCGTCCGGCCACCTCGCCCGCGACCTCCTTTCCCGGGGAGGTCATCACGTCGTCCACTACGCGCTCGTCGCGAACTCGGTCGCGGACGTCCGCGACAAGCTCGAGCCGTGGCTCGCCGAACCGAAGGTGGAGTGCGGCCTGACGGTCGGGGGGACCGGCGTCAGCTCGCGCGACCTGACGGTCAACGCCCTCGAGGTCATGGGCGGAAAGAAGCTCGAAGGCTTTGGTGAGCTCTACCGCTCGATCAGTTTCGGGGAGGTCGGGCCGCTCGCGATCATCAGCCGGGCGGCGCTCTACCTCGTTTCGGGTAAGCCAGTGTATGCGCTGCCGGGGAGCGAGCGTGCGGTCCGCACGGCGATCGAGAAGTTGATCCTCCCCGCCTCGATCCACCTGGTCGAGGAGCTCGAGCGATAGAACCCGCCGGCGCGGCGGGTCACGCCCGCATGACCAGCGCCCCCATCGGAGGGGGACCGGGGTCTAGGAGCTGGGGTGGGAGGCCCTGCAAACGGCAAAAGTCGGGCCAGGCGGAGTTTGCGTCGATGTGATGGGCGAGGAGGATCCCACGGCGGGAAAGCGCCTCCCAGGCCGCCCGGAGCTCAAAGCGGGCCCGGGTGACGACCGGTCCGTTGTCGTAGAAGAAGAGGTCGACGCCGTGCGAGGCGCCGAGGACCTCCCGCAGCCGGTCCTCGGTGTTCCCGAGGGCAAGGGTCCAGCGCGCGCGGAGCGAGGGAGCGACGAACTGACCCACGCCCACGTCCCGGACCCCCGTCGACCGGCCCGCGGCCGTCCCCGGCCCGAGCGAGGTCAGATCGCCGGAACCGTTCGCGTCGAGCGCCGCCAGCATCCAGGCCGTAGAATAGCCGGGGCGAACCCCGGTCTCCACGACCCTTTGCGGTCGGGATGCCCGAACGATGAGGTAGAGCAAGGCTCCCTGGGGCAGCTCCCGGGCGAACGCGACGCCGGCACCGCGTTGGAGGAGCAGATCCGCCAGCGGCCCCTCCTTGAGCTCGCGACGATAGCGAAGGAGGTCGGCTTCCGAGGCTCCCGTGATCAGACGGATCCGGTCGAGGGAGGCTTGGCGAAAGAAGAGCATGCGGTGCCGGAGGTCCTTACGGGCCGCCGGGCTGAGGAGCGAGGAACGGTGGGCGAGGCGGTCGACGTAGGGGACCGCGTCGCCACTCAGCACTCCCGAGTTCGCCGACGAAGAGGGGAGGCCCCCGGCAACGGGAGCTGGAACCACATAAGGCGCAGGGCACCGCGCTACAAAATCTGTTCGGCGCCCCCCGCGGATGCTCGCGCCTCGTCGGGGAAGGCACCCGGACACCCTCCGGTGGAGCCGACGCCAGCAAGCAAATTTATACGGACGACCTTTCGAGGAGTGAGCGGTGTACTCATGTCAGTTCAGGAGATCGGAAGCTCCAGCTTCGACAAGTTCGCGCAGGAGAACGGTGCCGTGGTCATCGACGTCGGCATCAACCGCCTCGACGACGGGCGCTTGGCCGGCGATGTCGAGTTCGATGCGGCCAGCGCGCGCGCCAGCTGGATCACGCCGGTACCCGGTGGCGTCGGCCCGATGACCGTAGCCACGCTGATGG
>DAHVAA010000099.1 GCA_027314845.1 Thermoplasmata archaeon
GGGGATCGACACCCTCGGCTTCCGCGGGGAAGCGCTCGCGGCGATCGCGACCGTCTCGCGTTTCCGCCTCGTCTCCCGGACCCCGGACCGCGAGGTCGCGGAGGGACTCTCGGTGGTGGGCGGAACGCCGGCCGGCCGCTTCCTCGTACCGCGCGCGCCGGGGACCACGGTGGAAGTGGAGGAGCTCTTCTTCAACACGCCGGCGCGTCGCAAGTTCCTGAAGAGCCCGGCGGCCGAACAGGTCGAGGTCGTCCAGACGGTCGAGCGGTCCTACCTCGCGCGCCCGAGCGTCACGCTCCGGGTCGAGTCCGAGGGGCGGGAGCTCGCGACCTACCCGGCGACCCACGAACTCACCGACGCGGCCGCCCGGGTCCTTGGCACCGAGTTCCTCCACCACTCGTTCTCGGTATCGGCCGAGGTCACCGGGGGCCGCCTCTTCGGCGTCCTCGGTCGACCTCCCGTCAGCGCGTCCTCCGCCCGCTCGCTCTACCTCGCGGTGAACGGCCGGCCGGTGGTCGCTCGCTCGATCCAGCAGGCGGTCCGCGCGGCCTACGGCGACTATCTCCCCCGAGCGCGGTTCCCGGTCGGAGTGCTCCATCTCGAGGTCGATGCCCCCCGCCTCGACGTCAACGTTCATCCAACGAAGCGGGAGGTACGGCTGCTCAAGGAGCGGGAGGTCGCCGAGTCGATCCGTGTGAGGGTCCGCGAGGCGTTGATCCAAACGCCGTCCGTCGCTGGGTCGGTCCCGGGCGGCCCCGTGACGCGGACGCTCCCCGGGATATCGACCCCCGTTCGAGGGAGCTCCCTCCTTTCACCGGCTGCGACGCCGGTCGAGCGTACAGCCCCTGCCGGGCACCCCTCCGGCCAGCGACGGCTCGAAGCGGCCGAGGAACGCGCGCCGGTCGAGGTCCGCTCGACCCCGAGCCGGCCCCGGTTGGCTCTGCTCGGTTGCATCCGGTCGCTCTACTGGGTGGCGGAGTCGGACGAGGGGCTCGTCTTGATCGACCAGCACGCGGCGAGCGAGCGACTGCTCTACGAGTCGCTCCTGCGCGATGGGTCGCTCGCCCGTCAAACGCTGGTCGAACCGGTGAGCGTCCGCCTGAGCGGGGCGGAACGGGCTACGCTCCTCGAGCGCGGAGGCGAGGTCGCCCGGGCCGGCTTTGACGTCGACCCATTCGGGCCCGAGACCTTCCTGGTGCGGTCGGTCCCGTCCTACCGCGGCCGGCGGGCGAGACCGGAGGCGCTGACCGAGCTGCTCGATGAGCTCGCCGCCGGGGGGCGGCCGACCGTCCCCGATGGCCTGCGGGAGCGGGCCGCCGCGACCCTGGCCTGCCACGCCGCGATCCGGGCCGGGGACGTCGTGTCGTCCGAAGAGTTCCGCCAGGTGCTGGACGCGCTCGGTTCGCTTCCCGGCTCCCCTCCCTCCTGCCCCCATGGGCGGCCGATCCTGTTGGGCATCCCCCGCTCGCGCCTCGACCGCTGGTTCCTGCGGAGCGGGCCTTGAAACGACCGCGTCCGGCCGCGCCGCGGCTCCGCGAGGTGGAGGTGGTGCGGATCGCCGCGGCGCACCTAGAGTCCCTCGGCTACCGCGTCCGTATCGACCCGGACGGAAGCGACTATTTCGACCTAGTGGCCCGCAGGGGCGAGGAGGTCGGTCTCGTGGAAGCGAAGGTCGCCGCCCCCCGCGCCGTCCTCACGCAGGCGCTCAAGCGGAGGGGGTGGGGGGACTGGACGGCGGTCGTCCTGGCCTCCCCGGTGTCGGCCGAGCGGCTCGCACGACGCACGGCCGGTACGCGGGCCGAACCGGTCGGGGTCTGGAGCATCGAGAGCGGCCAGGTGCGGGTACACCGGGAAGCGGCGCCGTGGGTCATCGCGGGAGTCTCCGACCCGTACGCGGGGCTCCGGCAGCGCTTCCGCGCGGTCCTCGACGCGCTGGACGCGGGGGAGCTGCCGGACGGAGTTCGCTGGGACGGGGTCGTTCGCGAGGTCCGCCGGGCCTCCTCGGGGCGCGGGTTCTCAGAGTGGCGGCTCGACGAACCGGTTCCCGACCGACGTTAGCTATCCGACCCGCGCGGCGCTGAGCTCGTCCACGGCCCGAAGGAGCTCTTCCGGCCGGAAACCGTCGGCGAACTTCTGACCCCGGGCCGCCAGCTCGCGGGCGGCACCGAGGTCGGCGACGAGCTCGGCGAGCGCGGACGCAAGGTCGCCCGGGTCTTCGGCGGAGACCGTGCGGACCGCGCTCTCGGGCAAGAGCGGCCCGGCGGCCGAACGGTACGCGATCGTCGCGCAGCCGGCGCGAGCGGCAAAGACGATCCCCGGGTCGAAGCCAGCACGCGTCGGCACGACCAGCGCGACGTCCGCGGCCGCGAGAGCCGCCGCGAAGGAGGGGCCGTCGCGTCCGGTCACGCTCACCACACCGGGGTCGGTGGGGCCGACCGCCCCGACGATGATGAGGCGGGCCCCCGGGAAGAACGGTCGGACCCGGCGGAACGCCTCACGTCCTCGGTCCACGCCGGCTTCGTCGGGGGCGGCGGTCGCGGTCGGGACGACGACCACGGGTACGTCGGGAGGTATCCCGAGCGCGGCTCGCGCTTGCGGCCGGGTCGGGGGCGTGGGGAGGTCGGGCACCGGCAAGAGGACCCGGCGGAGTCGGGCGGGGGGGATCCGATATTCTCGCGAGAGCGCCTCGGCGACGGCGGGGTCCCCGCATAGCAGGGCCGCTGGCTCCTCGAGGGCCGCGCGCTCCAGGCGACGCAGGACCCGACGGTCGCGCCAGCCGTCAAGTCGGTCGACGAAGCCAGCCCCGGGGCGACCCGTCCGCTCCCGGTCGAACTCGGCGAGCTCCACGCCCCGCGCGAGCCCCACCAGTACGGCCCGACGAGCATGGCCGTGGACGCCCAGCGGGCCGACCCCGACCGGGTCCCGGACCACGAGGTCCGCCTCGGGCCGCAAGTGGCGACCGACCCGGCTCGCGAACTCCGCTTCCTCGCTCGCCGCTCCGGGGCGTTTCAACGGGAGCGGCACCGGGGTCGCCCGGATGCCCGTGGGAGGCTCTTCATCGTGGGTTCCCTGCGGGAAGAGCACGTGGACCGACGCGCCCCGTTGCGCGTAGGCGCGGGCTACGGCCCACGCGGCGGCGGCCGGAGCGTACGGGTCGGAGACGGGCGGACCGAGCGCGACGAGCTCCACGGTCTGCGGCGCCATCGGCGCGGTCCGAGTGGGGCCGAGGCGAAAAGCGTTCCGTCCGAGAGGGCCCGCGGAGATCGCTCAGGCCGGGCCGGCGAGGATCGGGAGGAGCGACCGGCCGGCGAGGTCGGGCGGGGGAGAGAGACCCATTCCTTCGAGGATCGTCGGCGCGAGGTCGAGGAGGCTCGCGGGCGTCGTACGCGTTTGCGGGCGGATCCCGTCACCGGCTCCGATAAGGATCCCGTCCATGCGATGGGTGCCCGAGCCGTAGAAGAACCCCGGTCGGTCGCGAATGAACGGCGCCGGGTAGCTGAAGTCCATCCTCGGTTCCGTGCGCATGTTGTCGACCCGGATGAACAGCGACGGGCTGCGCCGGCCGTCCCCCGCGCGGTAGAGGTCGGCGGGTCCGAACACCTCGATATGGGCGTCGGGGACCGCCTCGAGGCGGCGACGGATCTCCCGGACCGTCTCGGCCCTCACCGCGGGCGTGAGGTGGGGATTGTTCGGGTTAAGGTAGATCCCCTCGGGAACCGGGTAGGAGAACGCGACGGTCCGCTCCCAGTCGATCTTGTCGGCCACGTCCTCGAACGAGGTGCCTCCCTTCAGGAACTCCGCGATCGCGGCCCGACGGCCGACCCGAACGAAGTCCGCCAGGCGCCGGGTCACCCGGCGGCCGACGCCCGCGCGCTCAGCCAGGAGCAGGAGCCGCGAGAGGAGACGACGGCGAGCGAGCTCGGCGTTCTCCCGGAAGACGAGGAACTTCTGCTCGACGAGCCAGCGGTTCGTGAACAGTTCCGAGCGGATCGGGCCGTGACCGTGGTCGCTGATGACGAGCGTCACGGTCGCCCCTCCGCCCGCGCGGAAGGCGCGGTCGACCTCGGCGCACGCCCCATCGACCGCCCGCCAGAAATCGAGGAGGTCGCGCGGGATCTCTGCGACCGGCCGGCTGAGCTCGCTCCAGTGCTGGTGCTCGACGCGGTCGGTCTCCCGGAAGAGCGCAAAGAGGAAGTCCGGCCGGTGCCGCTCGGCGAGGACGCTCGCGGCCCGTCCGCGTTGGAGGACCGAGTCGGTCGCGGTCGCGATCCATCCGGACCGAGCGTGGTCCCGGTAGGGCGGGAGCTCGCCGGGATAGACCCCCCCGATGGAGTCCTCGATCTCGGCCCGCAAACCGGTCGGGAAGGTGGGCGCGTTGTCGCGGAACATCCCCGGGACGATGAACCCGTGGAGCGGGTAGGCGCTGCGGAGCGGGAAGTTGAGCACGCCGACTTTCGCCCCCCAGCGCGAGAGGCGGTCCCAGACCGCTTCCGCCGGCCGGAACGACTGGACCAGTTTCGAGCGTCCCGGGCCACCGTCCGGTTCAGTGAACCCGTAGATCCCGAGCTCGCCCGGGTCCTTACCGGTCGCGAACGAATACCAGGCCGGGATCGTCTTCGCGGGATAGACCGAGCGCAGCGGCGCGCGGACCCCTCGGTGGACCAGGGAGCGGAGGAACGGGAGCTCGCCCGCCTCCATCAGGGGATCGAGGAGGTCGAACGTACCCCCGTCGAGCCCGAGCACCAAGAAACGCCGGAGCGGTTTTTCCATGCCGTCACCACGGTAGGGGGATGGGACGGCTCACCGACCCGAAGCGCGGTATAAAGTGTTTCGTCCCGGCGTACGTCGGTCGACCCTCGGCGCGGTGGGGGGTCAGAGCACCCGGACCGCCTCGAGATTGTACGGCGCGTGCGACTCGAGGTTGAACCGTTTGTGCAGGCTCGAAGCGAGGTCGAGGATCTTCGACTCCTCGCCGTGGTTCAGGATGATCCGTTGCGGCCGAGGGTCCAGCGAGGCGACGTAGTTCATCAGCTGGACCCGGTCGGAGTGGCCCGAGAACCCTTCGATCGTGGCGATCTCGAGCTTGACCGGGACGGACGCCTGGCGGGAGCCGTCGAGGAACGTCGCCTCGCTCATCCCGCGTTGCAGCCGGCGGCCGAACGTCCCCTGCGCCTGGTACCCGACGAACAGGAGGCCGTTCTTCTCGTCGTGCGCCCAGCCGCGGAAGTACTCCATCACCGGGCCCCCGCTCATCATGCCGGACGTCGCGAGGACGATGCAGGGCTCGCGCGAATCGACGATGCCCATGCGCATCTGGGAGGAATCGACCCGGTGGAAGACGTCCGAGAGGAACGGATTGTCCCCCTGCTGGAAGATCTGGGTGCGGAGCTGGCTGTTGAGGTATTCCGGGTAGGCGGTGTGGATCGCGGTCGCCTCGAAGATCATGCCGTCGAGGTAGACGGGGACGCGCGGGATCTTGCCCTCGCGCATCTTCTCCTCGAGGACGAGCATGACCTCCTGGGACCGCCCCACGGCGAAGACCGGGATGACCAGGTGGCCGTTGCGCGCCAGGACCTTGGTCGCGAGCGCGCTCAGCTGTTCGGTCGCGTTCTGGCGGCTCGCCTGGACATCGCGGTACCCCCCGTACGTCGACTCCAGGACCAGCGTCTCCAGCCGGGGGAAGCGGTTCGACGCCGGGTTGAACAGCCAGCTGCGCTCGAACTTGATGTCGCCCGAGTACGCGAGGTTGTGGTCCCCCTCGCCGAGGTGGAAGTGGCAGATGGAGGAGCCGAGGATGTGGCCCGCGTTGTGGAGCGTCAGCCGCATGTCCGGGGCGATGTCGGTCGTCTCGCCCCACCGGAGCGGGATCGTGCGGGTCACGAGCTCGCGGACGTGGGAGGAGTCGTAGAGGCCCCGGCGCGCCTCCTGGTTGACGACCTTGATCGCGTCGAGCAGCATCAGGGTCATGAGGTCCCGGGTCGGCGCGCTGCAGTAGATCGGACCCTTGTAGCCGTACTTCAGGAGGACCGGCACGAGGCCGCAGTGGTCGAGGTGGGCGTGGGTCACGACCACCGCGTCGAGCGAGTCGAGCGGCAGGAGCTCGGGGGCGTTGAAATAGGGGGTATTGTCCGAGCCGGGGTCGATCCCGCAGTCGATGAGCACTTTCGAGTTCTGGGTCGTGA
>DAHVAA010000009.1 GCA_027314845.1 Thermoplasmata archaeon
GGTTCCAGGTCCCCGAACCGGATGTGATGACCGACGGAAAGAACACGGTCGTCCGCAACTTCCAGGAGATCACGGGAGTGCTCCGACGCGAGCCGGACCACGTCATCGGCTACCTTGCGAAGGAGTTCGGCTGTCCGGGGGTCCTCGACCTCCCGCGGGCGGTACTCAAGAGCCGGCTTACGAAAGACCAGCTCTCGCAGCGCTTGCGGGAGTACACCGCGAAGTACGTCATCTGTTCGGAGTGCAAGCGGCCCGACACGCACCTTCAGAAGGAGGGTCGGCTCACGCTCCTCGTCTGCGAGGCGTGCGGGGCCCAACGCCCCGTGACCGTCCGCCGGGTCCTCACGCCCGAGAAGCCGAAGACCCCGGTCGTCGTCGGCGAGGTCTACCGGCTGACGATCGAGGATGTGGGCCGTCGGGGCGATGGCGTCGCGAAGAAGGAAGGCTTCGTGATCTTCGTCACGGGCGCGAACCAGCGTGGGGTCACGGTCAACGCCAAGGTCACCAAGGTGCTCGGCAACAACGCCTACGCGGTCGTTCAGCCGTAGCGAGCGATGCGGAGCCTGCGCTGGATCGGCCTCCTCCTGCTCTACGTCGGGAGCCAGCTGGTCGGCCTGGCCCTCGCCCAGCCGTTCCGTTCGGCGGGGCTTGCGTCCACGTCGAACCCCCAGAGCCCCACCGCCCCGATCGCGTTCATTGTCGTCATCGTCCTCGCGCCCCTCTTCATCCTCTTCTTCGCTCGGCGGCGCGGGGGCCTCGCCGCGCTCCGCCAGCTGATCCTCCTCGCGATCGCGGGGTCCCTGTACTTCACGCTCTACGCCTCCTTCGCGGTAATCTTCCCGACGTACTGGCTGCCGCCCCCCTACGGGGCGGAGATGGTCGTGGACTTCGCCCTCGTCCTGGCGGCGATGGCGAGCGCGGCGATCTACTTCGCCCTCCTGGTCGAACCGCAATGGTACATCGTCGACCTCGCAGGCTTCCTCGCCGGCGGAGCGTTGGTCGCCATCCTCGGGATCTCGTTCGCGATCCTGCCGGCGTTCATCCTGCTGGGCGCGCTGATGGTCTACGACGCGATCGCCGTCTACCGCACGAAGCACATGGTCTCCCTCGCGGACGTGGTGACGGAGATGAAGCTCCCGATCCTGATGGTGATGCCGGACTCCGCCGGTTACGACTACACCGCCGCCCCCGCGCTCCACGACCAACGACAGCGACCGGCCGAAGAGCGGGCCGCGCTCTTCATGGGTCTCGGGGACGTCGTGATCCCGGGAACGCTGGTCGTCTCCTCGTTCATCTGGCTCCCGGCCGAACCGGCGTTCCTCGGTCTCGCGGCCGGGCTCTGGGTCGCGATCGGGACGCTCCTCGGCTCCCTCGCGGGGTACGGGGTCCTGATGCGGCTCGTCCTCAAGGGGAACCCGCAGGCCGGCCTTCCCCTTCTCAACGGCGGCGCGATGCTCGGCTACGCGCTGACCTACCTCCTCGTGTTCCGCTCGATCACCCTGGGCCTCACGGGAGCCTTTTAACATCCCCTCGCTCCGCGGCAGTCGTGCCGCGCAAGGTCGAGGACGTACGGATCGACGACGCCCCCAGCCTCGACACGCTCGTCCGTCGACTGAGCGCGGGCGGAGGGTTCAGCGCGAAGGAGGTCGCCGACGGCGTCGACCTCCTCGCGGGGATCCTCGGGGACCGGGAGATGACCACCTTCCTCTCCTTTCCCGCGGATATCGTTGCGACGGGCACGCGCGGCGTGCTCGCGACCTTGGTCCGGGAAGGCTACGTCGACGTGATCGTCACCACCTGCGGCACGCTCGACCACGACCTCGCCCGCGCGTTCCGACCGTACTTCCACGGGGCCTGGAACCTGGACGACGCCGACCTCCATCGTCGCCACCTTTACCGCCTCGGGAACCTCGTGATCCCCGAGGCGAACTACGGTCGGATCCTCGAACAAAAGATGCAGCGGATCCTCGGCAAGCTCTGGAAGGAAGGGGTCCGTACGCTCTCAACGCGCGCGCTCTCCGCCGCGATCGGCGAGGCGATCCCCGCGACCGAGCGGTCGAGCATCCTGCGGGCCGCCTACGAGCGCAACGTGCCCGTGATCGTCCCCGGGATCACGGACGGCGCGGTCGGCTCCCAGGTCTGGCTCTTCTGGCAGGACCACAAGGCGCTCTCCCTCGACCTCCTGTCCGACGAGCAGACGCTCTCGGACCTGGTCTACGGGGCGAAGCGCTCGGGCGCGGTGATGCTCGGCGGGGGGATTTCGAAGCATCACACGATCTGGTGGAACCAGTTCCGCGATGGCCTGGACGCCGCGCTCTATCTCACGACGGCGGTCGAGTGGGACGGGAGTCTCTCCGGAGCGCGGACGCGCGAGGCGGTCTCGTGGGGAAAGGTGAAGGCCAGCGCCCGGCACACGACCGTCGAGGGCGACGTGACCGTTCTCTTCCCGCTCATGGTCGGGGCCGCGCTCGAGCGCCTGAAGCGCTGAGCTGGGCCGGCCCGGGCCTCTCGTAGCGGGCCCGGGAGACCGGAACGGAGTCGCGGCGCTACCGGGAGGCTTTATGGGATGCTTCCGGGTCCGCCCGTCCCGTCGTCCGTGGGCCCGTAGCTCAGCTCGGTAGAGCAGGCGGCTCTTAACCGCAAGGTCAGGGGTTCGAATCCCCTCGGGCCCGGCTCGTCAGAGAGTTGTGCCTTTCACGCTCGCCAACCCCCCGGTCCGATCGGTCGGGTGACCTTAGAGGCCTCCGCCGCGAGTTCGCCTCCGGCCGGCTCTCAGTGGGGCCGGCATCGCCTCCGGCGACGGCGACCCATTCCAACGTGGTGACACGAGCCGGCCCGCTTCCGATTTCCCGCCTCGCCGGATCCGGGCTCGAGCCCCGCGGGGGCAAGGGTGAAGAAGCGACCCGGATTGGAAATGCCGGGGGACTCGATTGCCTCGAACGGCCGTAGCCGTTTACGACGACGCAACATTCTTCGACGCATACCGTAAGCTCCCTCGATCGCAATTCGGACTGGCCGCCGCACCAGAATGGCCGTCCCTTCGGTCGATGATCTCGGGCGTCCGGGGGCGGCGGGTAGTGGACCTGGGGTGCGGGTACGGTTGGTTCTGTCGCTGGGCCGAGCGCCATGGCGCCCAAAGCGTGCTCGGCATCGACAACTCCCAGAAGATGCTAGAGATGGCCTCCTCCAAAACGGACTCAAGTCGCATCCGCTACCGATTGCTCGACCTCAACGATCTGCGTCTCCCACCGCAATCGGCCGACCTGATCTTCAGCTCCCTCACGTTCCACTACGTTCGCCAGCTCCGACGGCTGTTGCATCAGGCCCGTCGTGCATTGATTCCGGGGGGTCGGCTGGTCTTCTCGGTCGAGCACCCCATCTACCTCGCGCCCACGAGACCGGGCTGGTCCCCCGACCGGGGACGCGGCCCGACTTGGCGGCTCGACGGATACTCCGTAGAAGGTCCGCGAGTCACCCAATGGCTCGGAAGCCGCGTTCCGAAGCATCATCGAACCGTGGCGACCTACCTGAACCTCCTGTTCGACGAGCAGTTGAGGCTCGTCCAGCTGGAAGAGTGGTGCCCGTCGGCGCGACAGCTAGCGGCCCATCCTACGTGGGTTCGCGAAACACAACGACCTATGTTCTTGCTCATCGCCGCTCGCAATTCGACTCCGGTACCCATCCGAGGATGAGTTGCTCTCGCACTGAGCGGAGTTTTGCGTAGTTCCGGCTCACGCTGACCTCCAGCGGACCTTCCGTTCGTCCGCCATATTTCCCTCCGCGCGCTGCCGGAGGGACCAACACCCCAAGTCGCGAGGGCGGATCGACCCACGTCATCCCGGGCCGAATCGCGGAGACGCTTGGACTGCGGGTATCCAGTTTCGACCCGCGGGACGGACCTCCGTTAGAAAGCCCCCGGTCGGGCGGTGCGTCAGGAACGCTGTCTTCCAGCGCGACGCTATCGACTCGGACCGAATCGCGCCATGATCTTTCACCTTAGCCGCCCCTCAGAAGACGCTCGAGCATCGATCGTCGGCGCATCCGCGACGGCCGCGGTCATCGATGCCCCACAGCCATGTCCTAAGTGCCCAGGGCGTGAAGCCGACTCGCCCCCACTCACCCTACGGGTTCCGAGGATAGGAGCGTCCGAGCGAAACATCCGTCGGCGCGGGTCGGATCGGATCGCGGTTTGATCGCTTGCCTTGTTCTGAACTGGAGCCGGACCGGGGCACCGGGCGTCCCTTCTCCCATGAAGTGCGGCCGGCCCGACCGGCATTCCGAGGGGATTCGGTGGCTCGACCGGCGCCCTGCGAAGCATTGCGCCTCGGCGCAGATCCCGTTTTGTCGGAGCTCGAGAGGGTCAGCCGATGTTCCCTGGTCGTCGGTCGAAGCCGTGGCCAAGGTCCGACAACGAGCCTCTCGACGACGGGCGGTACCCCAAGGTCAAGGAGATGGGCCCGCGCACCCCGAAAGGCCCGGCCTTACCCCAGTGCTTCGACCGACCACTCAACTGAGCCACCAAATCTCCTCGAAAAGTTGCCGGCGGAAGTCGTGTGATCAGCTCTTAGCTGGAACCGACGGACGCTGTCCGATTTGCTACGTGTTGAGAGCCGCCGTTTCTTCACCCCGTAGTACGCTCGGCTGCCGAGGCCGCGAATGTACGGGTGGAGAATCGGGCGGAAAGCGCTGTACGCGGGAACGTTCGTAGGAATACTGGCGGTTCTGGGGGGAGCTGCGATGGCCGGGATCGTGAACCCGAGCACCGTCGCTACGAATCCGCAGATCGCCGGTCAGGGTCACATCCCGGGCATCCCTGGTGTGCAGGTGAACGATAGCGGTTACACCATCTTCTCGTACGCCTCTGCGGGAGTGACCCCGTCTCCGTTCCTGCTCTGCGGAGCCCCGTATCTCACCACAGGGTGTTCGGGGGGCACCTACACCCAGATCGAGTTGGAGAATGCGACGTTCTCGGGAATCCAAGTCGGTGATCTTCTGGCCTTCACCCAAGTGTACTTCAACGAAGGCAACGGTGTCCCGGCTCAAGAAGTCTACATCCTTCAACTGGGGGTCCCGGGCGTCTTTAGCAGCGAGATCGCAGTGATGACGCCTCACTATTGGGGCGCCAACTCATGGATCGTCCTCACGCTCCTCCTCGATCTTGGCACCATAACGACCCCGAGCAGCTCGGTCAACGTCCTGGTGACGGATTTTGGCAGCTGTTCACACGCCCACTTGACGTGCTAGCGAGGTAGACTCAGCATCGGTTCGATCGAGTCAACCGCAGGACGGCTATGCCGCCACGACCCGAGGACTCGCGGCCCGACCGGGGAAGGGGACGGCCCGTCGTACGCGCGCTGTCCCCGATGGCCGGGTCGACCTTGGGGCGGCGGCCGAAGGCCCGGCGCGCCGCGAGCCGGAGGGCAGAGGCGCGCTGGCGGCTGCACTCGGCCGAGCCTCTGCTGCTCGGAGGGTCTCTTGCGTTACTCATCGGTCTCGTGAATGTTCGATCCACCGCATGGGTCGCGTTCGGCGCCTTTCCGGTCGGTTCCGCGATGCTGCTCTCGGGACTCGTCGCCCTCGTCGGCGGGCTTGCCACGGCGTTGTTCGCAGACCCTGCTCGGACACCTTCCGGCGGGATGTCGCTCGGAACGGTCGACGAGAGCAAGCGCGGGGTCTGGCTCGTCCCCAGTGAACTCGAACGACTGCGAGTCGTGGCCGCCCGTCTGCAACACTTCGTGGAGGCTTCGAACGGAACTGCCGGTGAGGACTCGGTGGATCCGGGAAAAGGAGGGGTCAGCCGATCCTCCTCGGCCCTCTCGGATCCTCAGCGCGAGGGGCCGGCGTCACTCGGGGAACCCCGCCCTCAGCGGGCGGGTGAGGTTGCGTTCTCGGGGTCCCAGACGCAGTTTGAGGACGGGTTCGATCGGCTGATGGAACATCTGGTGACCTTGCCCACCGCCCACGGAAGCGATCCCCCTCTGGTGTGAACCGCCGGGTCGTCCGAGGGTCGCCTCCGTGCGGGCGGCCGACCCGCTCCCCCGGTGGGCCCTCGTCCCCTCTCCGACACGTGCCACTTCTCGCCGCGCCCGGGGCAGCGTTAAGGCACCCTCGAGTTGCGTGGCACGGTCGGCCCGTTTGCTGCCCGTGGCTCGAACGGGAGGAGGGAGATGGTCGCTTACAAGTGGGTCGTGTTGTCGAACACGACGATCGGGGGCCTCATGGCCTCGATCAACGGCACGATTCTCCTCATCTCGATCCCCGTGATCTTTCGCGGTCTCGGCGTCAACCCGTTCGACCCCGCCAGCTTCGCGATCCTGATCTGGCTGCTACTCGGCTACGGCGTCGTCACGGCCGTGCTCCTGGTCAACGCCGGCCGACTCGCGGACATTCACGGACGGGCCCGCGTCTACAACCTCGGGTTCGCGCTCTTCACCGTGGGCTCTATCCTGTTGTTCCTGACGCCGAGCTCGGGCACCACCGGGGCGTGGGAGCTCGTTGGCTTCCGCCTGGTGCAGGCGGTCGGCGCCGCGTTTCTGTTCGCGAACTCAGCCGCTCTCCTGACGGACGCCTTCCCGCCCGCAGAGCGCGGCATGGCGCTCGGGATCAACCAGATCGCGTTCATCGGCGGTTCCCTCCTCGGTCTCATCGTCGGCGGCATTCTGGCCGGTATCCCGGACCTCCACCTCGGAGCGATCACGATCCCCACCTGGCGGCTGGTCTTCATCGTGAACCTACCGGTCGGGGTCTTCGGGACGGCCTGGGCTTACTATCGACTTCGCGACCTCCATCCGCCGAGGAAGGACGAGCGGCTCGACCTTCCCGGGAATGCGATCTTCGCCGGAGGTCTTACGCTGCTGCTGGTCGGGCTCACGTACACTCTCCTCCCTTACGGCGGCGCCTCGCTCGGTTGGAGCAGCCCCTACGTCTGGACCGCGATCGCCCTGGGCGCGGGGCTCCTCGCGATCTTCCCCTTCGTCGAGCGGCGCGTGGCCCAGCCGATGTTCCGCCTCGCGCTCTTCCGCCACCGGGCCTTCTCGGCGGGGGTCACCTCGGCGTTCCTCGGGTCGCTGGCGCGGGGCGGGATGATGCTCCTATTGATCATCTGGTTCCAGGGGATCTGGCTCCCTCTCCACGGCTACTCCTTCGCGAGCACTCCGTTCTGGTCCGGGGTGTACATGGTCCCGCTGCTCGCGGGGTTCCTCGCGATGGGACCGCTCAGCGGCTGGCTCTCGGACCGCCGGGGTGCCCGGACGATCGCCACCCTCGGGATGGCGATCGCGGCGTCGACGTTCTTCCTCTTCTTGCTGGTCCCCTACAACTTCGACTACGCGGTCGTCGGGGCACTGCTCTTCGTGCAGGGCTGCGGGATGGGGATGTTCGCCGCGCCGAACGCGGCGGCCGTGATGAACTCCGTACCGGCGCGTGACCGCGGCGCCTCCGCCGGCATGCTCGCGACGCTCCAGAACACCGGCCAGCAACTTTCCCTCGTCTTCTTCTTCACGATCGTGATCGGAGGACTCGCTTCGGGCCTCGCGGGCTCGGTAAGCGGGGCGCTCGCGGGCCTGGGCGTCGGACCGCCCGACCAGACGATCCTTGCGAACCTTGCCCAGGCGAATCCGACCGAATCGCTCTTCGCGGCCTTCCTCGGGTACAACCCCCTGAGCACCCTACTTCAGTTCGCGGCCGGGGTCCCCGGCTGGGACCCCAAGGCGATCCAGCCGGCGGTCGGTGCGCTCACCTCGAACTCGTTCTTCCCCCGCGCCATCGGTCCCGCGTTCATCGACGGACTGCGCGGCGCGTTCCTGTTCGCGGGGGTGATCACCCTCGTCGGCGCCCTGATCTCGGCGATCCGCGGTCGACCGTACCTGCACGCGGAGCAGACGCTCTCCGAGACGAGCACCGGACCGGGGGACGGCCCCGGTGTCGGCGGCCCGCCCCAGCGGATCGGAACTGCCGCCGACATCGAGCGGCCGGATCCCTGAGGATGGCTCCGGGCGGTTCCACCGCTCGCCAGTCGGGCGAATCGGGCCGGTGGGAGCACCGACTTCTCCGCTCGGGAATCCGAGGACCTACTTCGACGAAGGGTTTGAGATGCTCACCGAATGGATCCCCGGGAACTGGAAGGGGACCTGGGTCCAGTTCTTCCCCCCGTCGGGGCTCACGAAGAGCTCACCGGTGGTCGTCCCGACGTAGATGCCCGCCGGAGCGAGCCCATCGGTGGCGATCCCTTCCCGCTGTACCCCGAAGTGGCCGGGGAAAGCTCCCGGGCGCACGAGCTTCTTCCACGTCCGTGACTTGTCGTTCCACTCGTGGACCTGAAACTGCCCGTCGCCCGTGACGCGCGCCATCCCGTCAAGCCGAACGAAGTAGGCCCTGCCGGGGCTCGTCGCCGCCGATGCGACCCCGAAGCCGAAGTCGTCGCCAAGCGGGCGACCGATCCGGGTCCAGTGGTCCATCCGGTCGTGGGTCACGTACATCCCACCGTGGTCCTGGCGGTAGAAGGTGTCGGGGTCGCCGGCGTCCGCCACCACATGGTGGACGCACTGGCCGGTCTCGGGGTACTTGACGGGAAGGAACGGCGTCATGACCCCCTTGTTCTTCGGGGCCCAGCTCGTCCCCCCGTCCTCCGTGCGGAACGTCCCGACGGCGCTCATGCCGATGTACATCCTTCGCGGGTCGCGCGGGTCGAGCAGGATGGTGTGCAGGCAGTGACCGCCGGCTCCCGGCGACCACTTGTCGTGGTCCGGGTGGTGGTTGATGCTCTCGACCGGCTCCCAGCTCCCGCCACGGTTCTCGGTGCGGAACAAAAGATGGGGGTCGGCACCGAGGTAGAGCGTGTTGGGGGAGCTCGCCGGACCGGGCTCGATATGCCAGAGGTTCATCAACGGTCGCTTCACCGGCGCGGTCGGGTTCTCCTCGTTGAACGCGGGCTCCCGGCTCTTCTTGATCGGTATCAATGGGGTCGCGATCTCCTTCCAGGTCTTTCCCCAGTTCGTCGAGCGCTGGACCATGGGCCCCCAGAAGCCGTTGTTGACCGCGGCGTAGAAGTCGCCCGGGTGCCGCGGGTCGGCGACGACATGGAAGACGTCGCTCCCCGCGTGGGCGGCCGGCATGACCTTCCACCGCTTGCGCTTCGAGTCTCCCTCGACGACGTACGTTCCCTTGCGGGTGCCCAAGAGGATCCGCAGCTTCTTGTCCCGAACCATACCAACTCCTTTCCTATCCTCCCGCGATCGAATGGAGGATATCGATGGTTCGGGCGCCGCCGAGCAGTGTCGTGACACCGGTCGTTCCGCTCACATCCTCGCCGTCCACGAACACCCGGACGTAACGGCGAAGACCGCCGGTCTCGTCCCGGATCTTGAATCGAAGGCGCGGGTAGCGCTGCTCGAGGACGTCCAAGAGCTCCTCGACCGACCCCGCGCTCACCTTCTCGGGCCCGCGAGGCCCGAACTCCCGTAACCAGCTGTCGAGATGGACTTCGAGCATGACCTCAACCCCGCGGCGTTGCCTCCGATGAACGGACCGCTTCGACTCTCCCGGCCGCCGGGGCCGACAGCGCCGGAAGCCCTCGGGGATATCAAAAAGCCCCCCTCGGCCGAATCCGAAGGGATTTGTATCGAGCGAAACAGTCGGGCCGGGATGGCGACGGAGGGCCTGTCGCGGTTCCTCTTCGAGATCGCCTCCGCCGAGCGGCTCGCGATCCTCGAGGCGGTGGCCGCCCGACCGCGCAAGCATACCGAGATCGCTCGGAGCTTGGGGATCACCGGCTCGGAGACGAGCCGGCACCTGAACCGGCTGGTCGCCGCCGGGCTCGTCGCGAAGAACTTGCAGGGCGAGTACGCGGCGACGCCTCTTTCCGAGGTCTTGCGGGGTGGCCTCCCCATCCTGCGAGTCCTGCTTACCCACCGGGAGTACCTGCAGGACCACCGGGCCGGGGTGCTCGATGCCGCGTTCCTCGCGCGTCTGGGGGAGCTTAGGGAGAGCTCGATCGTCCAGGGAGCCTACCGGGTCTTCGCGACCCAGGAGAGCGCGCTACGTAAGGTCGAACGTCGAATCTGGGTCGTCACCGAGCAGGCGTTCGAGCAGGCGCTCCCGGTCCTCCGGGAGAAGATGGCGAAGGGCGCCGACGTGCGGGTCGTTCGCTCCCGCCGGCAGCTCGAGGCGGACCGCCGGGTGGGCCACGACTTCCCCCGAAACTTCCCGCTGCGTACCTTCCCCGACGTGAACCTGTTCCTTGCCGTGCTGGACGACCAGGCGGGCCTGTGCCTTCCGTCCGCGGACGGTCGGGGGGACCTGAGCGCAATGTTGCTCGTTACGGACCCGATCGGCTACCGATGGTCGGAGGAGCTCTTCCTTCACCTCTGGAATCACGCCGACGGGGCCCGCATCCCGTCCGGACACGACCGGTGACGGGACCTCGTTTGTCCGGCCGGGCCGCAGCGCTTTTGTCGTCTGGCCTCAGGCGACCCCCGCCGGAGTGAGCGGCGAGGAGAGCCGGATGGGATTTGACGACCGACCTGTTCTGGTCTTCTGGGAGGCGACGCGGGCCTGCCCGCTCGCCTGCACTCACTGTCGTGCCTCCGCCATCCCTTCGGCCCTTCCCGGAGAGCTAAGCACCGAAGAAGGCCGGGCGCTCATCGACCGGGTCGTCGACTTCGGTCGGCCGTACCCGACCCTCATCGTCACCGGCGGTGACCCACTCCAGCGTCCGGACCTCGTCGACCTTTTGCGCCATGCTCGATCACGGGGGCTGCACGTCGCGGTCTCACCGGCGGTCTCGGACCGATGGAGCGGACCCGCCCTGGAATCGCTCCGGGAGCTCGGCGTCGCCTCGGTGTCGGTCAGCTTGGACGGCGGGAGGGCGGCCACCCACGAAGGGATCCGCGGGGTGCCCGGTCACTACGAACGGACGTTGCAGGCGATCGGGACCGGACTCGCGGCCGGGCTCCGCGTGCAGGTGAACACCACCGTCATGGCTGCGAACGCGAACGAACTCCCCGCGCTGTTCCGAACGATCTATCAGAAGGGGGTTCGCACCTGGGAGGTCTTCTTCCTGATCCGGACCGGCCGGGGAGCGGGGCTCGAGGAGCTGACCGCCGACGAGGTCGAGGACGTTGCCCATTTCCTGTACGACGCCTCTCGCTACGGGGTGCTCGTTCGGCCGGTCGAGGCTCCGTTCCTCCGCCGTGTTCGACGGGAACGAGAGCAGGAGGGGAGGAGAGGGCCGGGGCGCCTGTACGCGTCGCTCAGCCGGGAGCTCGTTGAGCTCATGGGGCCCGCGACCCAGCCGTCTTCCCTCGCCCCCCGAGGAACGCTCGACGGCGACGGGATCCTCTTCATCGCCCACGACGGCTCCATCTACCCGGGGGGGTTCCTCCCGTACCGCCTCGGGAACCTCCGGTCCGACAACCCCGTCGAGCTGTACCGCGATTCCGAGGTGCTCCGCGATATCCGAGCTCGTCGACTCCACGGCCCGTGCGGGAGCTGTCCGCATCGGAGCGAGTGCGGCGGAAGCCGGGCCAGGGCCTTCGCCGCGGCCGGCGACCCGTTGGGCAGCGACCCGGCGTGCCGTCTCGTGGCGGGAGGGCTCGGGGTTGCGTGAGCCCGGAAGGGAGCGACGCCCTCCGGGGCCGTCCGCCCGGGGGGAGGTCCGGGGCTCCGAATCGCATTTTACCGCCCGCGCCCCCGGCTTTCCGACGGGAGGGAAGCGGACATGAACCCCTGGGTTGACGCCGCGGTCCTCTGGGTCCATCTGCTCAGCGCGGTGCTCTTCGTCGGCGGCTCGTTTTTCATGTGGCTGGTCGTCGAACCGGTCTCCCACCGGGTGATGCCCGACGAGGCATCCCGGACCCAGCTCGTCGGCCGGCTCGCGCGACGTTTCGGCCAGGTGGTGACCCCACTGCTCCTCCTCCTGGTGGCCACGGGTCTCTACAACGCGAGCTGGTACCTCCCCTCGGTCACGGCACCCCTGTCGAGCCTCGCGGGCCAGCTGCTCTTCGCGAAGTCCGTGCTGGTCGCGGTGATGATCGCCCTGATCTATGTCCACGGTCTCTATTTCGGCCGGCGCATCAGCCGCCTGGCGCGGGAAGGTCAGGTGGAGGGTCTCCGTCGAATCCGACGTAGAAGTCGCCTGGTCGCCTACGCGAACCTGGGACTCATGCTCGTCATCCTTGCCCTCGCCGTCGGACTGCAGACGGTCGGATGAACCGATGATCGACCGGGGCGACCCGACGGATCGGCCGAACGTCGAGGGCGTTATGCTTCGCGGTCGCTCCCCACGTTCGGAGGGAGAGGAATCCTGACCGGAACCGATCGTCCCTCGCGCGGCATCCTGCTGATGGCCTTGGGAGGGCCTATGTCCCTCGACGACGTAGAACCGTACCTTCGCGACCTCCGCGGAGGTCGCCCGACCCCGGACGAGCTCGTCGAGGAGATCCGGGAGCGATACCGGCGCATCGGGGGCGGCTCACCGCTCGTAGAGGTGACGCGGGCCCAGGCGACAGCGCTCGGCCGTCGGCTCGAAGATCTCGGGCATCCCGCGCGCTGCGAAGCCGGCATGCGGCACTGGCACCCAAATATCCGGGAGTCGGTCCCGAGGCTCCTCGGCGCCGGGGTGACCGACCTTACCGGCCTATGCATGACCCCGTACTACTCGGCCTGGAGCGTCGGGGGGTACTTCGCGGCCCTCGCGTCGGCGCTCGAGGCGATCGACCCTTCGATACCGCATCGAGCTGTGCAGAGCTGGCACGACGAGCCGTCGCTCGCGGAAGCGTTCGCGTATCGGGTCTCCGAGGGACTGGCTGCGCTGGCAGCGCAGGGGGTGACCGACCCGCTCGTCCTCTTCACCGCCCACAGCCTGCCGGGAGTCCGCGATCCCGCGAGCGAGCCGTACGTCGTGCAGCTCCGGGCCACGATGACCGCGATCATTTCCCGCCTGCCGCCGCTCCGGACGCGATTCGCCTACCAGAGTGTCGGTCGCCGCGAGGGACCCTGGCTCGGCCCCCCGGCCGAGGAGGAGATCGACCGCGCCGCGCGGGATGGCGAGCGCGGGATCCTCGTGGTCCCTTTCGGGTTCGTCTCCGACAACCTTGAGATCCTGTACGATGTCGATATCGAGATGCGGTCGCGAGCCGGCGCGCTCGGGCTGGCGTTCGCGCGGACCCGGTCCCTGAACGACGACCCGCGGCTGGTCGAAGCACTCGCGCGCGCGGTGCTGGGCGCCCCGGTGCTTCCGAAACTCCCCGGTCGCCCATCGTAGACCCCCCGCGGGGGTGCCGGTCCCCATCGGGGGGGGCGCGAGCGCCCGGCGGGGGGTCCGACCGTTCAGGACGACGAGCCCGGCCCCCCGGATTTCCTGTCGGCCGACGACGGGCCAGAACCCCCCTCAGTGGACTTCTCGGCCTTTGAGGTCGGCTCTTCTTTCCACTCCGCCACCGCCGGGGTGCCACTCGGCGGACGGCCCGCGCGCCTCCGAGCCCGCAACCACAATACAGCGAACAGCAGCGTCGCTGCGACGAGGAACGCCACCACGAGCGCAACGTCGAAGAGGGTCGTCGAGTAGACGGGAGGATACGCCTGGGTGAAGTCGAGCGTCGCGGTGGTCGCCCCCGCGACGACGGCCGAGACGGTCACCGTCTGCTGGAGCGAAGTAAGATCGTAGGTGGCGGCCCACGTGCCGGTCACGGTGTAGTTGCCCGCGGGAACCAGGAACGTCAGGGAACCCGACCCGTTCGTGAGTCCCGAGGCGATGGTGGAGCCGGTGGTGGCGTTCACGACGGCTACGAAGACGCCGGAAAGCCCGCCGCCGCTCGAGGTGGTCGCGCGGACCGTGAGGGCGAAGACGTGGGCCGCGACGACCTCGAACGGACCGTCCCCGCCGACCGTCACCGTCGCCCCGAACACTACCTGACTGTCGTCGTACACCACGGTGAGAGTGTAGTTCCCCGCGGGCACCTGGGCGAGGGAGAACTGGCCGCTCGCGCTTCCGACGATCAGCGGGTACGCCGTACCGTTAGGGTGAATGACCGTGATCAAGGGGTACGGCAGGGGCGCGCCGGTCGCCGCAACGATGTCGAACGTGGGGTAGACCACCGCGGCGTGAAGCACGAACTGGGTGGAATTGTTCGTGACCGACTCGAGGAACTCGCCGACGGAGATCCCTTCCCAGCTCACCGCGAAGTCGTACTGGCTGCCCGCGGGGAGCTCGAAGCTCACCTGGCCGGTCGCGTTCGTCCGCCCGCTCGCCACCGGGGTGCCTGCGGAGAGCGCGGCGACGAGGGCGCCCGAGAGCGAACGGCCGTGGTCATCGACGACTCCGATCAAGACCGGGACCGGCGGCAGCCCGACGCTGACCCGCGCGGAGGAGAAGGCGATACGCCCGTAGTACGCGGGCAACGTGACCTGTCCCGCTAGGTTGTGCTCGGTGTTGTCGGTCGCGTTGACCGTGAAGTTGTACGTTCCCGCCGCCAGCCCCGAGTAGTTGAACGCGAGCTCGTAGGTCCCGTTAGGGGCGTTGGGAGCTGCCCGAACCGGCGCCGGATGCATCGGCGTTGGCGCGATCGCGACCGTGCCGTTCGAGGTCAGGACGGAGAAATCGACAGAGAAGTTCTCGAAATCGTAGGCGCCGAGGGGGTCGGCGACCACGGCCCGCACCGTGACGGTGGTGTTCGCGACCGAGGTCGGCAGGACGGAGACCGCCTGCCCGGCCGTGTTCAGCACGGCGACGCTCGGGACCGTGAGATAGGTGCTCGCCGGTACGCTCACCGAGCTGACGTAGTACGTGCCTCCGACGAGCCCCCACCAAACTCCGTAGTTCTCGGCGGTGTTGCCGTTGATGGTCACGTTCACCTCGAGCGAACTCCCAGTCGGGATCGTGGCGTGCAGGGTCGGCCCGGCAAGGAAGACCAGCGTTGGGACGGAACTCCCCGGCCCGATCGCCGCGGTCGCCGTGGCCGGGCCGGTGCCGAGCGGGGTCAACGCGCCGTTCGGTGCGACCGCGTCGACGGTGAGCACGATCGAGCCGCCCGTGGGGGAGCTCCCGGACTGATTGAGGTAGACGGTCGCGTCGACGGTCCCGTTCAGCAGGAGGGGCGCGGCGAACGCCGGCGCCGCGACGAAGCTGACGGCATCATAATGGCTCGACACCGAGACGGCCCCCGAAGACGCCCAGGGGGACTGGCTGTCGTTCACGGTACTGAGCACGTTGAGGAACCGCGCAGACCCGACGGGAATCCCAAGGGAGGAGTTGTGAAGGTAGAACAGGAGGTTCGTGGGGGTCGGTTCCGGCCCGGTCCACGGGGTGGCGGCCGCCGATCCCGCCAGGACCCCGAGGATGAGCGCCGAGCCCAGCAGCAGGGACAGCACGGAAGCCGCGAATCTCGGTCGGGGACGGCGAGCGCCGGCGCCTTCGGGCGCAGGGGAGGTCGACATGGCGCTTCTTGTTCTCCCGGATTGCGGTATTTGAACGTACGTCCCAATTACGAGGCGTGCAAAGGGAGGGGCCGTGCCGAGGCGCTCGCGCGGGTTCCGGTTCAGTTCACCAGGTACCCTACCCACGCCTAGACCGCTACCGCGATCGAGATTCCGACGAAGGCGAGGGGCAGGAACTCGGTGAGTATGAGCCGGGCCGACCCGATCGAGGCAGCCCAACCGCTCCGACCGGAAGAAGCGCGGGCGGTGGACCGCGCAGAGGGGAGGAGGTCCACCGTGACGCTCCCTCTGGACCGGAGGGGCACGGTAGCCTCGAACGAGTCGTCGAGCGGAGATGGGGACTCCTCGAGCAGCCGGCGGTCTCGCGCCAGAGCGCCTGAGCATCGCTCGTCCGAGGGAGAAGCTCCGCCCAGACCGAGGAGATCGCGGAGAGGAACGGGGCGACGAGCGCCAGCTCTCCGGGATGCGAGTTGAAGTAACCGATCGCGGAGCACAGCGCGCCGAAGAGACCGATGCCCCTCTCCGCGCTCCCGTGGCGTAGGAGAGGATTCTTACGGACCGCGTTCCAGCCTTCGATGGCTCAGGAGGTCTCCGCAGGCCGACCCGCGTTGTGCACGAATTCGACCAGCTCGGCCACGGCCTCGGGCGGCGTCTCGGGCAAGACCCCGTGGCCCAGGTTGAACACGTGAGCGGACCGGTCCGGCACCTCCGCGAGCACCGCCCGGGCCGCCTCCCGCAACGCCGGGGATGGGGCGAGGAGGGCGCCCGGGTCGAGGTTCCCCTGAAGGCCCAGGCCGGGGACGAGGGCGCGCACGGCGCCCAACGGCATCCGCCAATCGACCCCGAGCGCGTCGCATCCCATGCCTCGGAACTCGGAGAGAAGGTGCGCCGAGCTGGTCGAGAAGTATATCGTCGGAAGGCCGAGGGGGCGCACGGCGGTGAAGATGCGCTCCAGCCGGGGGCGAAGATGCCGAGCGAACGCCTCCCGCGTCAGCAGCCCGGCCCACGTGTCGAACAGCTGCAGCGCCCCCGCCCCCGCCTTCGCCTGCATCGTGAGGTAGGCGATCGTCATCTCGGTGAGCACGTCGAGCAACCGGTCGAATCGCTCCGGCGCGGCGTAGAGCATCCGGCGGGTCTCCACATACTCCCGCGAGGCGCCCCCGTCCACGAGGTATGCCGCGAGCGTGAACGGAGCCCCTCCGAAGCCGACGATCGGCCGCTCGCGCTCCTCCTGGCGGAACCGTCGGATCGCCTGCCCTACGAAATCGACCGAACGGACGTCGAACGGGGCCAGGGCCGCGACGTCCTCGTCCGTGCGGATCGGCCGCGGAAGGATGGGGCCGCGCCCCGGGTCGATGCGGAACTCGATCCCGAGCCCCTCGAACGGTAAGCTGATGTCCGCGAAGACCACGGCCGCATCGACGTCGAACCGCCGCAGCGGCTGCAGCGTCGCCTCGGCGGCGAGCTCGGGGGTCCGGGCGATCTCGAGGATCGGGTGCCGCTCCCGAAGGGCCCGGTATTCGGGGAGGTAACGCCCGGCCTGACGCATCAGCCAGATCGGCGTGGTGTCGACCGGCTCGCCGCGCAGCGCCCGGACGAGGCGCTCGCGCATCAGCCGGCCCTCGCGTGGCCTGCGCGGAAGGCGTCCCGGAACGTCGACTCGGCACGCTCGAGGTCTCGCTCCGTGACCGCCATCGATACGAACGTCGTCTCGAGCGGGGAAGGAGGGAGTGCGACCCCGCCCCGCAGCGCGCGGTGGAAGAACCGGGAGTACCGAATCCGGTCGACACGACGCGCGCTCCTCTCGTCGACCACGGGCTCGCCGGCAAAGAACAGGCCAAGCATCGAACCGGCCCGCTGGACGCGGAACGGAAGGGCCCCTTCTTCCGCCGCGAGCGTCTCGAGGCGCTCCTGGAACATGCGGCTCACGCGTTCGAGCCGAGCGTAGCGTGCGGGGACCAGCGCGTCGAGCGCCGCGGCCCCCGCCGCCATCGAAAGGGGATTGCCCGAAAGGGTCCCTGCCTGGTAGACTCCCCCGAGAGGTGCGAGGTGGTCGAGGATCTCCCGCCGGCCCCCGTAGGCCCCGACCGGGAGGCCGCCCCCGATCACCTTGCCGAGCGCGAAGAGGTCGGCGTGTCCCCCGAGGGCGCCGATCGACGCGCCCCGGCGGAGGCGGAAGCCCGTGATCACCTCGTCCGCGATCACGAGGGCGCCGTGCCGCCGGGCGAGACGCGCGAGGCCGGCGAGAAACCCCGGGCGCGGTGGAACGACTCCCATGTTCCCGGCGACCGGCTCGACCAGTATGGCGGCGATCTCGGGGGACCACCGCTCGAAGATCCGGGCGAGCGACTCGAGGTCGTTGTACGGGCTCACGAGGGTCTCTCGGACGATCGTCCGTGGGACCCCCGCGGAATCCGGAAGCGAGTGGGTCGCCGGACCTGACCCGGCGCTCGCGAGGAGGCCGTCGGAGTGACCGTGGTAGCCGCCCGCGAATTTGACGACCTTCGCGCGACCCGTGAACCCCCGTGCCAGCCGAACGGCCGACATCGTTGCCTCCGTGCCGGAGCTGACGAACCGCAGGCGCTCCATCTCGGGAATCGCCGCGCGGATCCGCTCGGCGAGCTCGTGCTCGAGCGGAGA